>CAZJDC010000172.1:0-2692 GCA_964544715.1 uncultured Rickettsia sp.
ACTTCCCTTCACCTAAAGGCGAGGGATTTTTGATCCCCGTAGGGGGACATTAAAAGCTCATGGAGATAGTTTTGTCTAAAGTTCAACATAAGGTTTATGACCATATCTTACCATTTTCTTATGGATTCTTGTATTCTTTTTGATATAAAAACCTATTGCCTATAAGGATTGTAGAGTTTTGGCGGACGGACTAAATAATAAACATTAATTAACAATAGTAAAATAAAAAATTAAGAATTATTAATATTTATTTTAAATATTGTTTTAGATATCTACCTGTATGACTGTCATCGCATGCTGCAATATCGGCAGGGGTGCCATGTACTACTATCTTACCACCTTTATCACCACCCTCAGGACCAACATCAATAATATAATCAGCTGTTTTTATCACATCTAAATTATGCTCAATAACTAAAACAGTATTACCCATATCGACAAGCTTGTGCAGCACTTTTAGCAATTTATTGATATCATCAATATGTAGTCCTGTTGTAGGTTCATCAAGTATATAAAGAGTTTTACCAGTAGAACGCCTTGATAGCTCTTTAGCAAGCTTAACACGCTGTGCCTCTCCTCCTGAAAGAGTGGTTGCCGATTGACCAATTTTAATGTAGCCAAGCCCCACTTCATTTAAAGTAATAAGCTTTTCATAAATTAACGGGATTTTTTCAAAGAACTGCATCGCATCTTCTACTGTCATCATTAATATATCAGCAATAGATTGACCTTTATATCTTATTTCTAAAGTTTCTCTATTATATCTATTACCATTACAAATGTCGCATTTTACATATACATCAGGTAAGAAATGCATTTCTATCTTAATTAGCCCATCACCTTGACAAGCTTCGCATCTACCACCCTTAACATTAAATGAAAACCTCCCAACTTTATAACCTCTGGTTTTTGACTCAGGCAATTCTACAAACCAGTCCCTAATATGAGTGAATGCACCAGTATAAGTTGCAGGGTTAGAACGCGGAGTTCTACCAATTGGTGACTGATTAATATCAATAATTTTATCTATATACTCAAGCCCTTTTAATTTTTGATATTTTCCTGGAAATACTTTTGCTGTAGCATCAAGATGCTTTAAAGCAGCCTTATATAGAGTATGGATCATCAAGCTTGATTTTCCGCTCCCTGATACCCCTGTTATAGCAGTAAATGTACCAAGCGGGATTTTTATGTCGACATTATCTAAATTATTAGAAACAGCTCCAATTAGCTCTATTGCTCTATTATCATGCCCTGTTCGTATTTGCGTTGGTACTTTAATTGTTTGACGACCACTTAAATATCTTCCTGTAATACTTTCTTCAAAATTCTTTATTTCTTCTACATTACCTTCAGCAATAACACGACCACCATGAATGCCTGCACCAGGTCCTATATCAATAATATGATCAGCTTCATACATTGTTTCTTCGTCATGCTCAACCACTAAAACAGTATTACCAAGATCTTTTAGCCTTTTTATCGTTTCAATTAATCTACTATTGTCACGTTGATGCAAGCCGATAGATGGCTCATCAAGTACGTATAAAACACCACTAAGACCTGAACCTATTTGTGAAGCAAGACGGATACGCTGACTTTCGCCTCCTGATAAAGTACCAGACTCTCTTGACAATGTTAGGTAATCAAGCCCAACATTCATTAAAAACTTTAGTCTTTCATTAATTTCTTTAAGGATACGCTCAGCAATAAATAATTGTTTTTTATTTAATTTTTGCTCTAGGTGAGTAAACCATTCTTGCAGTGTTGCAATACTCATATCTGCTACTTCACCTATATGAATATTTGCTATTTTTACACATAAAGCTTCATCTTTTAGCCTGTAGCCATTACAAGCCGTACATTTATGCTCAGACTTAAATTTAGCTAACTCTTCCTTGATTAAGACCGATTCTATAGTACGATCTTTTTCTTGTAAACTCGGTATTATTCCAGCAAATGGTTGATGAATTACTTGTGTTTTAGAACCATCGTGAAACTCAAATCGTATTGCTTCCTCCCCTGACCCTTCAAACAAAATTGTTTGAATATTATCAGATAAAGCTGAAAAAGGTGCTTCTATAGAAAATTTATAATGTTCAGCAAGTGCTTTTAATGTCTCTAGGATAAATTTTGAGGATGTACTACCCCACGGCACTATTGCACCATCTTTAATAGATATTCTGTAATCTGGTACGATTAAATTACGATCGAAGAAAAACTCTTTACCAATCCCCTCACATTTCGGACATGCACCAAAAGGACTATTAAAGGAAAATATTCTTGGTTCAATTTCTGTAAGCTGAAACCCTGATACTGGACAAGAATATTTTTCAGAAAAAGTTATACGCTGATTTTTTTTGTGTTCAGTATTAGCTGCAGTTGGTAATTCTACAATTTCTAGATAAGTAATGCCTTCGGCAAGATTTAATGAACTCTCTAAACTATCAGCTAGCCTATTGCCTAAATTCTCATCTAAAACTATCCTATCAACAATTACTTCAATAGTATGTTTTTTATTTTTATCGAGCTTCGGCACATCATCTATTTCGCAAGTTTCCCCGTTAACAATTAATTTCTGAAATCCTTGCTTCCTCAGATTAATAATCTCACGCTTGAACTCCCCTTTATGCCCTCTGACAATCGGAGCTAGCAAATATATTTTTGTTCCCATAAGTCAGTTGTACTGCGG
>CAZJDC010000173.1:0-2660 GCA_964544715.1 uncultured Rickettsia sp.
TCATCGAGAATTAAAACAAACTTGTGGTATTGAACGCTGTCAGGCACGCACGGGTTCAAGCTCAAAGAAATCATATTTTCCTTGCCGTATTGGCATGGCTTGATATGAATAAAAGTAGGATAAATGAAACAATTACTTTATATCCCCAAACTTGGGAAGTTATAAAAATATCAATTCAGAACAACATTAGATGGCTTTTAACTGATACGCAATTTTGCTAAGTGCAAAACTCCTTATATAATCTAAATATTTTAGTGCTAAATTTTTAAAACTCTTGATCTATTTTATAAGAAGTATATAATTATTAGCAAATATATAATTTTAACTAAACTTTAAGTTATTTTAACTATATGTTATTTTATAATGTCAAGACACAACCATATTTTATGGTAAAATTATTATTTTCTAAGTTTTATAAACAAAATGTTCAAAGATATACTAAAAATCAAGTTTTTTGTATCCAAACTATATTTAATTATATTTATTACTATATTATATTTAGGTATATTTTATATTTTTGTACCAGGTAATTTAGCTCAAACTAAAACAATAATTATTGAACCTAAATTATCTATAAATCAAATAGTTACAAAACTTTACTCTAATAGAGTAATAAAATATCCGGAAATTTTTAAGATAATTGCTAAAATTTACTCCATAAAAAATCCTCTTAAAAGTGGTGAATATATTTTTACGCATAATATCTCGCCTCTGCAAACTTTAAGAGTTTTAGCAAGTGGCAAGTCTGTAATACATAAAATAACAGTGCCTGAGGGTACTGTAGTTCAGGAAGTTGTAAAAAAAATTAATGCAGAAAAACGTTTAATTGGGGAAATAAAAGAAATAATACCTGAAGGATACCTAATGCCATCAACCTATTTCTTTTCATATGGAGATCAAAAAGAACGAATAATAGACCAAATGCGCAATCTAATGTCTAATAACTTAGATAAAGTGATGATGAATCTCTCGCCTGATTCTCCACTAAAAACTAGACTTGATATATTAACGCTTGCTTCTATAATAGAAAAAGAAGCAGGTTCTGATGCAGAAAAACCTATTATTGCGGCAGTATTTCTTAATCGTTTAAAAAAGAATATGAAGCTGCAAGCTGATCCTACTACTATATATGCTTTAACCGAGGGGAAATTTAAACGAGCAAGACCTTTAACCAGAAAAGATTTATTGCAAGAATTGCCATATAATACTTATTATACTAAAGGATTGCCGCCAGGACCTATTTCCTGTCCTTCGCTAAAATCTCTAGAAGCAGTGGTAAAACCTACTAAAACAGATGCATTATTTTTTGTAGGGGACGGAAAAGGTGGGCATAATTTTTCCAATAATATTAATGATCATAAGAGATTTGTTAAGATGTATAGGAAGAGTATTATTAAAACCACTGTAATCGATCCCGAATCTACTAGATGAGTTTTATTTATTTTTAGGCATATTATCGTGAACAATAGTGAATTTCGTAAAATATCTGAAATAACAATTGCATATATTGCAGACAAGATTGAAGAACAAGATCAAGATAGTTCTATAGATCTAGATTTGCAAGGTGATATATTAAATATCGATACAGCTGATGGCACATATGTAATAAATAAACAAAGTGCAGCTAAAGAAATTTGGCTGTCGTCACCTGTTAGCGGACCTTATCATTTTTTTTATGATCAAGAAAAATGGAGAAATAGAGCTGGACTAGAGTTAATGAACATTTTAACTAACGAGTTTGGAATTGATTTTTGAATAAAGAATTTAGCTAAATTTACATAAACTTACATTCTGGTCAATAACAAATGTCAGAATCGGTAATCCTCCCCAAAAACAATCGACAAAGGGAGTGGAATTTTCTAATAATAAAAAAGGAGATTCTAAAAGAATGACAATATCAAAACGTAGATTGATAGCTAAATTATATCTATTTTAACGCGAGTTTCGTATTAACTGAGCATAGAGTGTTGATCCTATCAAGAGAGATTTGATAAAAGGTTTATTGTTAGATATTTAATAATTTATCAAAGCAGCCAGCATATGAATAAAGTCATTTGTAACTGAGCTATGTCTTGAATGCTCAAACTTTTTTACCTAATAGTTTAATTTTGGCAAACACAGATTCTATCAATGCTCTTTTAAGCAGTAATATTGTATCCCACAAGACATAAGTTTAATTATCATATTTTTCTTTACTCGAGTTACCATAACAATGCCTTGTTCTAGAAGTTATTGAAATAATTCTTGAGAGATGTCCACCATCTCCAAATACTTTGGCCAAAAAGATTTTTTACCATCAGTTCCAGCTGCTTTCTATCATCACCACCACCTCTATTAATGATTAAATGTAGTTTGAGAACATAACACCAACCTTTTGTTGTTTTGCCACGTGCTGCTATACCAGAAAATACTTTATTCATCGAAATATGATATTTCTTGCATATACTTCTTCAACATGAATAGTTGTTAAAATGACTAGGTCAATGGTTTAAAAATTGTCATTTACCAATGAAAAAATTATATTTTAGAATCAGTAAAGGTCTCAAAATTCGTATAAAATTTATTGTTACTTACAACATTGGACTTTGGACAAATTACCATTATTTATTGAGATAAAATTCGTCCCAATAAAAAACTTGCATTAAGCAAATATTGGTATG
>CAZJDC010000174.1:0-2660 GCA_964544715.1 uncultured Rickettsia sp.
ACTAAGCAAATCCATAATGTTAGATATTTTCTTAAAATAAGACCTAATTAATATTGACTTATCTTATTTATACCCTCTGATTAAAATCATAATCCAACATTTTCTTCAACTTTCGATAGTTGTGGGTGGGTGGGTGTGTGGGGGGGGATAACATAGACGGAAACTGATCTACGCAACAAACCACTTGCAAGGAGTGAAGCGGCACTCTCGTAAAGTATATCCTGCGATTGCCACGTCGAGACTCCAACTTTCCTCACAATGATGGAATGACAGCTAAACTTTAGCTATTTAATTCCCAGAAACAGTAGTGTAAGCACCATTTTCTTTTCTGACAATATCATATTGTCTTTGGGCTATCGAATCAATAAAACGAATATTACCAGACAAACCAATATAATTTTGTCTACTATTTATTCTATTTAAAAATCTACCTAAATCAAATTCATTACCTATGAAGGTGGCAGTCATACGTCCTAAATCATAGGCAAGCAAATGCATAAAACTCATATGATTAATTCCGAGAGCTTTTACTTGCTCAGGAACGTTACTATTAAGAGTATTTAACGAGCCAGTAAAGCTAATATCAATATTTTCTGGACAGTCGACATCAATACGATTATCACCAATTAGTATAGCTTTCTTATCTAAATTATATTTATTAATACTACCAGCAAGTAGGCTTAAATTTTTTGGATCATCTGATATATAGATAATAGGCTTTGTTGTATCGCTGCGTTCATTTATAACATCGGTATTATCTGAAACATTTTTTACAGCCTTTGCAATAGATTCAGGATTGTCTTCATAAAATTCAGTAAGTGCTAAGGTAGCATTTTTTTGAATCAAGATATTTTGCATAACTTGGCTAACAGTCTGATAGTGTTTGCCTGTAGGCAGTAATGCCATAAAGTCCTTATGACTACTTCCATAATAATTAATAATTCGTATTAATTGCTTTAAAGGTGCATGACCAAAAACAAATAATCTATCATCTGCAAGAGCAGGGTTATTTGACATAGTTATTACAACAATATTATTCTTTTTGGCTTTTTCGGCTATTAAAGAAGTAAAGTTAGAATATAAAGGACCTAGAATAATTTTAGTTCTGCGTGCTACTATTTTATCCATAGCAGCTAACACATTTTTTTCATCTGATCCATCATAAGATGTAACATGAATATAAGATTTTACTCCGTCATTAAGCCCCATTTTGATCAAATCTTTATATTGCTTACCAACAACACTATCAGGACCTTGGTTAGGCATCAAAATAGCAATCTCGATTTCTTTCTGATCTTTTTTTATAGGTATAATAGTTTCTTTTTTAGAAGTTTGACAGGATGATAGATATAGAGAACAATAAAATATTAAAATGATTTTTGCAAAGTTTCGTGTTATATTAGCCATAGTATTACTACAAGATTTAAAAATTATGTTTTTAAAAGCGGGATTATATATTGTTTCGACACCGATTGGCAATTGTGATGATATCACATTTCGTGCTATATCAACCTTAAAAAACTCGGATATTATCTTATGTGAGAATACTAGAATATCACAAAAATTGCTAGCAAAACATGCTATTCGTACTAAGATACAAATCTATAATGATCATAGTGATGAGAAAGACAGAGAGAATATTATAAATTTAATAAAAACAGATAAGATAGTAAGCTTAATTTCCGATGCTGGTACTCCTTTAATTTCTGATCCTGGGTATAAATTAGTACGAGATTTAAGATCACTAAATTGCCACATAGATGTAGTGCCTGGCGTGTCTTCACCAATCACGGCATTAACCTTATCTGCTTTGCCTACAGATAGATTTCTATTTTGCGGATTCCTACCTAAAACTATAGAAAGTAAGAAAAAGCTTTGTACTGAGTTTGCAAATATCCGTGCTACGCTAATTTTCTTTGAGTCCGCACCTCGCTTAATAAGCACTTTATTAATAGCTAGGAAAATACTCGGAAATCGTGAAATATGTGTAGCACGTGAACTTACTAAGTTTTACCAAGAAATAAAAACTGCAAATATCGATGAAGTAATAGCATTTTATCAAAAAAATACTCTAAAAGGTGAAATAGTATTACTAATTTCAGGAGTCTTACAAGAACAAGAAGAAAAGCTAGAACTCGATTTAATAAAGTTTAAAGAATCATGTTTGAGTAAAGATTTAAGTGCTAAAAGTACTACCAATCTTGCTTATGAAAAATTTAAAAAAAAATATAGCAAAAAGGAAATATATAAATTGGTAAATCAGCAAAAGATCTAATATAGATTTACGGTAAAACATTTACCTATTGAGGATTTAAATATTTAGACCCAACAAATGATATAGCATTTAAAAAATTGTTTACAGATACAGCAAGGATGATCAGCATTCTCAATGAATATTATGAGATTACCGGAAGAGTTAAGAATTATTTATCTTGAATATATCTCAAACGAGCAAGTACCGGATTTAGGGCAAAATAAAAGAAGTATTGTTGACGTAAAAATAAGAAATAATTCGGCAATATTTATATTGTTGAGATGCAAAACGGTTATGCGTATGCTTTTTCAGCAAGGGTACTATTTTATAGTTGTGTGGCTTTTTCTTCACAACTCACCTTACGCAAAATTTGTAAAATAAGTATCAATGTATTAAGAGTAGAAAA
>CAZJDC010000175.1:0-2658 GCA_964544715.1 uncultured Rickettsia sp.
AATGTAGTAGGGATCAGAAATAAGAAGAGTGAGCTTGCAGTCTTAATACATAGTGATGAAATCAAAAATCCTGCTGAGATATATGCTCAAAGATGGCAAATTGAAACAATGTTCAAAGCTGTTAAATCAGCAGGCTTTAACTGTGAAGCAACTCATATTACTAATGATTTATGATTAGATACATTGATGCAAATATTGTCTATTGCTTTTTGCCTAGCTTATCAAGCTGGAGAGATTACGGTGCTCGCGAAACCAATCATTATCAAAAAACATGGTTATAGGCAAAATAGTATATTTCGTGTGGGATTAGATACATTGGTTAATATCTTATATAATATTTCCACTCAATTAGTATGTTGGATACAGCTGTTGTCCTCGATATTTCAGTATCCAGAGATAGCAAAATCAAAAATTGTTATGTAGTGAGATAGACAATATAAAATACGTCAATAATTGGAACTGGGTTGATGATTCATCTCATCATGTTATTGGAGCTTATAGATGGGATAAAGATAAGGAATATCTTTATAAATTAGCAAGATCTGAAAATCTTTGGGAAAGAAGAATAGCAATAGTTGAAACTTGGTATTTTATCAAGCAAAATGAGCTCAAAATTGCTATTTAAAATAGCAACGCTACTTTTAAATGATAAACATGGATAAACATGATTTAATCCATAAAGCAGTAGGGTGGATGCTGCGTGAAGCGGGAAAAAAGGACAAAAAGCAATTGATAGAGTTTTTTAATAATCATGTTTTGCTAATGCCCAGCACTACTTTGCGTTATGCAATTGAAAGATTTTCTGAAGAAACACGTAGATACTATAAATGAAACGTTGCTAGACGAAGCTTTATTTGGAAAAGAGCTAGTCGTTGTGAAATTTTTAACCGCAGCGTATGCTTTTAATACTCACGTATTAAAAGTAAAAAACAATAGACCTCTTAAGCAAAACTAGCATTTTAGGTATAAAGGTTCTATCACGTTAAATAGTTAGAGGATGAAAGATTTAGTTGGTTAGCAGGAAGTAAAGAAGGGGACATTTTTAAAGATGGTGGATATTTTAAGGCAAGCTGATAGTCTTAAGAACTCAAAAGGTGGTTGTAAGAGAATAAGCTCAATCTAGAGGATCAGTTGCTTGTGCCCTTGAGTATCTTAGAGAATACCATACTTATTTCCATATAGGTCAAACAATTATGGCATTAGTGAAAGTACAGCATATAAAACTATTAAATGGGTAGAAGATACACTAGTAAAACATCCAAACTGTGCTCTTCCTGGACGTAAAGTTCTAATGCAAAATGATATGGATTATGAAGTAGTATTGGTAGATGCGACCGAGAGTTTTATAGAAAAACCTAAAAAAACAAAAGTTATATTATTCAGGAAAAAAGAAAAGGCATAAATTAAAAACCTAAAGTAGTGCTAGACAAGAACACAACACAAGTAATATGTACAGATATTTTACCAATGGTAGAAAGCACGATTTTAGGTTATTTAAAGAATCTAGAATGCTTATACCTCATAAGGTTAAAGTAATTACTTACACAGTATATCAAGGTATACAGAAGATTCATAATAATGATGAGTTACAAAAAAAACGAAACAAGAAAAATTTTTTAACTAAAAAGGACAAAATAAATAATTGTAGGTTAGCAATAGAAAGAGTACTTAATGAAAATGTTATTAGTATGCTGAAACGCTTTAAAATCATTTCGGACAAGTATCGAAACAGGCGAAAACGATTTGGACTTAGATTTAATCTTATTGCTGGAATTTACAATTTTGAACTCAAATGACTAGTTGCGAAAGAGGTCTAATGACACCATTTTTTTAAATAAAACTAGTATACCTTACAAAAAGGTAGATTTATATAAAATCTTATGCTAGTGTTTTATTAAACTATTAAAAGGTATTAATTATGATAAAAATTTTATTAGCTAGTTTTATAGCTTTTGCTAGTATAATAAGCCATGCTAGCCCTAATACTCAGTCAACTCAAAATACTAATCCTACAGATTCATCTTCTACTCTATCTCAATTAAATGCAGCAGGAGCTGTGCAGTTTGCACAACCTTGGGTAAGACCTACTACAAATGTGGCTAATGTAATCAGCAGTTCTGCTATGTATTTTACATTAGTAAATACTAGACCGACCAGTTATAATATAGTTAATATATCTTCAGATCAAGTAGGTAGAATAGAAATGCACAAAACCGTTACCGATAGTAATGGTGTTAGCCAAATGGTGAAAATAGATTATCCGTTTTTAATTTCTCCTAATCTTAAAGTTGGTTTTATACCTGGAGGTATGCATATCATGCTTTATGATATAAGAAAAAATCTAAATGTAGGTGATACAGTTGATATAACTTTTTTCTTTGATGATAATACAGTACAAACTGTTACTGCTAAAGTGGCCAATGACAACCCTTATCCTCAACAGTAAAGGAAAATTTTCATAGTCTGTCTCTTTTGCTAGGAGAATGTCCATCCGCCAAAACTCTACGAGCTTTTTATAGGCAATAGGTTTTTATATCACAAAGAATACAAGAGTCCATAAGCAAATGGTAAGATATGGTCATAAACCATATGGATTTCAGTCTATATGCTAATAGAGAATATTATCAAATCACAAAAACAAGGAAAACTTTTTGGTTA
>CAZJDC010000176.1:0-2658 GCA_964544715.1 uncultured Rickettsia sp.
AGGATGGAACGATGACTATATTGAAATTTGATATTGTCACCGAATTTAGCATTCATAATGCTATACATATCACCAAGGTCATCAATTAAACCATAATCAAGAGCTGTGCGTCCTGCCCAGAATTCACCATTAAATAAAATATCATCTTGTTGAGTTAATTTACCAACTCTTCTTGTTTTTACATAATCAACAAAATGTTCATAAACGTGCTTTTGTAGATCTTTAATAATTTTTAAATCCTCTTTCTTAATAGGTCTGAAAGGATCTAAAACAGATTTATTTTTCCCCTCTGTATAAACTCTTCTCTCTATTCCAAGCTTATTAATTGCTTCATGGAATCCAAATCCACTTGAGACTACCCCTATACTACCTATAATCGAGCTATGCAGAGCATATATTTGATCACCAGCACAAGCCAGCCAATAGCCACCTGATACTGCCATATCTTCTATAAAGCTATAAATTTTGATTTTGTGCTCTTTAGCAAGTGTGCGAATACGTTTTGCAATGAGCTCTGATTGTACAGGTGATCCGCCTGGGGAGTTGATAATAAGGCACAAGGCTTTTAATTTTTTTATTTTAAAAGCTTTTTCTATTAACTCATTTAGTGACTCTAAAGTAAGCCCTGACTGCACAGTACTAACTTTACCTATAACACCGCTTAAACGTAAAACTGCAACTACTTCTTTAGAATCACCAAAAATCGAAGCAAAGAATTGCTCTAATTTACTTATTTGAGGTTTAGCTATTATTTTTTCAAACTCTGCATTCGCAATAGTTGATTTATTTACTTCATTCATTATCTTGCTCATTGTTATCTTTTGGTGTTTCTTCAGCAGGTGCTTCTAAAGGATTTATTAGATCTTTTACTGTTCCTTTTTTTATAGGTTGCAGAGGTTTTACTGGTTTATTCAGGGATTGCCCATTATAACTATTTTTAGGTTCTGGATAATTTCCTGGTATAGCAGATAAAATAGTTTTCCTAATTTTTTCATCATACCAATTGGTGTTACCAATAAAACTAGTTACTATTTTGCCATTCGGATCTATTAATATACTTGTAGGTAAACTAATCACATCTAAAGCCTTAAATAACTGATTTCCATAATCATGATAAATCGGCAAATATCTTATTTGGTAACTTTTAAAATACTCTAAAATAACTTTTACATCTTGATAATCCTCTGAAATCGGAATTACTGAGAAAGGTAATTTCCTAAAATCTTTCTGTAATGTATCAAGATCAGGCATCTCTTTTACACAATTAGCACTCCAAGTAGCCCAAAATACTAATAATATAGTTTTTCCCTCAAACTGATCAAGAGAATATTGATTTTTTTCTTCATCATAAAAAATCACGCTATCAGGAACATTTGAACCATTCTTAGGGTTAGCATAAATTTTAGGAGTAAAAACTAATAAAAGTACTATAATAGTTAAAAAGTATTTTCTATAATTGTTTAAGATCATAAAAAGATTTACTGTTATGAAAACATTTTTTTTAGTTGTATTGATGCTTGTATGTAATATGTTGTGCAGTTGCGGCATAAAAAAACCTTTAGAACCACCGGTGAATGTCGTTTCCGCAAAAGCAGGAATCCAGGAAAAAGAGGGATAAACTAAATCTTTAGTTTTAAAAACTTATTGTATACTGGATGCCCGCCTATGCGAGAATGACACTAATACCTCTTCAATGTCGTACCTTGTAATACTAAGTCAAAACAAAATGATTTTTGATGTTGTTGAGGCTCAATCAAAGCTGGATTAATCTTGCCACAGTCATTGCTGCATATATTTTTATTAGATAGATCTAAACGTGTTTCTAATGTTTTAACATCTGGATGTTCTACTCTTATATTAACACTTTTTAAATTACCAGCATATTTATAAGGTAACATGCTGACAAAGCAATATTCCCCTTTATTATTAGTTGTAGCAGTACCGCTACCAGTAAAACTAGAATCTTTTTTATCAATAAATCTTCTGTTATCAACACGTGTTTTTAAAGGTTCATAAGGATATTTACCATCACTACCTGCTTGCCATAAATAAACTTTAGCATCTGCAACTGGCACACAATTCTGATCTAATACTGTTCCTTTAATTATGATTTTTTCACCATAAAATCTAGATATCTGTCCTGTTTTACGTAATAAATTATTAGTAAGTTCAAAAACTTTTGGTTCATAATCATTAAATATATTTCTTGTAATTTTACAACGATTAAGCTTATTAGGATAGCCTTTGGAATCAGCAAATATATTTAATGTCCAGAAACATAAAAAACAAAATATAAATTTTTTCACTTTGCACCACTTTATTTTTTGTTATTTTTCATCATTGCGAGGAGATTCGTAGAATCGACGTGGCAATCTGAGGAATTTTATATTTCTTTCATGAAATTGCTTCGTCGCTACGCTCCTTGCAATGACGACTCCCGATCTATAATCTAATCAAATTAGAACAATTATTCATATTAATCAACCACTTTCATCTGAGAGATGAAAGTTTGATTATAGCGACTAGAAGTCGTATATCAAGCTAAAGCTTATTCGAGTCTTATGTTAGAAATCATGTCTGATTCATGTGCATCAGTATGCTTATTAACTCACCTTACGCAAGATTGACAAAATAAGTATAAAGGTAGTAAGTCCATCC
>CAZJDC010000177.1:0-2635 GCA_964544715.1 uncultured Rickettsia sp.
TCTAATCGATTCCACTTTATAACCACTCAGCTATAAGCTGAGTGGTGTTTAGTTTTGTTATAACTACCTTAGCAATCATTTGAGATTCTATAAATTGTTTCGCACAAGAATAGGCAATATTGATGAGGTTAAACGAAATATTACTATTGTTAATGTGTGCAATACCTTATGATGTTTGTTCTACAGTATAGATTATATTTTTCTTACTTAAATATTTAGGAATGTTTATTATACATTGATCACCATCATCAAGAACTATATTATGTATAGTCTCTAATATTAGTACTAATTCTATCCCACATATTTTTTTATGTCATGATTTAAATAATCTTTAAAATAACCAATTTGTTGTGGATATGAGCTAGTATGGTATACTATTCCCATTTGAATAAGTTGTTCTGCCACTTTAGGACAAGTAGAGTAAAATTTACCCATTACGTGAATATTGTTTGGTTTTGCACCAAGAATGATTAAAGATTGTATTAAATCTACTGTTGTAAATACAAGGTGTTGTACGCAGATAAATGTTACGTTTTCTAAATTGAGACCTTGATATGTTTTTACCTTTTCTATTATAGCTTGTAATGTAGGTAGAACATTATATTTATTCATGATATCCTAATACACCCTTTAAAAAAACTAGATGACGCACAAAATATTCTATTATCCGCATAACTATTATTATAACTGTGAAATCTAGGATCATTCTCAGGAATCATAGCACTAGAACTAATTTGGTATGACTCGTCCTTATTTAAGTGAAAATACTCAAATTTTATATTTTCTAAGCCAGTATTGAGTTTATTTTTTTGATTGGATATAATATCCATTAAAATATTTAATAATATTTTAATATTTCTTTGATCTTCTATTATGCTAGGAGGATTGTTACAATGTAAAGAACTATTAGTTATAGTAGGAATACTAAGGGAATAATATACTTTATTATCTTTAGTCAACTTTGTCGGTTGTATTATATTAGGGATATAATTTCTTAAATTATAATCTTTTATATATGTTTGTTGTATAATACTTGTTGGTAAAGCCGTATTATCTATTGCAGGTTCAAATGCCATACCTATCCCTTGACCAATTGAAATTAAATGTTTAATAGTATCCATTATATATATTCTTGGTTTTAAATTGCGTTTGTTCACTGCATGTGTAAATATTAACCATAATTTATTATACTCACTAAACCATTGTAATAATTGTAATTGCTTCCAGCATGTATTAACCAAGTATTGGTAAAATTCAGTATATGCTACATTATTTTGGTTTTCAAACCATTGATTTGGAAATACTAAAATGGTAGTATGCCAGGTATTGTCTTTATTACTACTATTAATATTACAGAATATTGACCAGTGTTGTTGGTTATTAACTTCCTCATGTACATGATTATGTATCTTAAGATTTCTGTAAATTCTACGATTACTTATTATGTTAGAAACACTTGGGAGCATAAATACAGAACGTGCTCCTGCCGATATATTCCAAATAGGCTGATGTATTATAGGTGTTTGAGTTAATGTATCCATTAACTCAAACAGACCTAATAATTCACCTGTTTTTAAAAAGTTAAGAGGTATTATTCTTTGTTCTTCCTCAATAAATACTTCGCAAGAATTATTGATGATACACGCGAGAGGGAAATAAGAATATGCTAAACTTTGTCGTAAAGAGTCAGGTACTATTTGATCTTTTATAGAAACTACTCTTCCATCTAAAGTAGGAAGATAAAATTCTCCATATCTAATAATAGGTACTCCATAGTGATATTTTACTTTAAATAAAGGGCATTTATGATGCATATAAACATAATCGCACTTTTGAGCAAGTGTTGGATTAATTTTATATACCTCATCGCTAATATCAGACCATGTCACTTCTTCCAGATTTAATCCAATGTCTTTAGACATAATTAGATATCCTTTCTAATTTGTTATTGTTAACTAACAAAGAATAAAAATATAGATATATATTCATATAGAGTCAAGAAATTTCTAGATTTTTTAAGTATATCCACATCAATTACTAAAATGTGGTGGCACACATTGCATGCTAATTCTGCTATCAATTTTTGATATAGCATATTTTATAAATAATAGTTATGCTTACTTTAAGCATAATATTTCCTATTCTCAACAGTCCCATTATAGAATGCGTAATAAGGACAGTTAATCTTAAGATTATAATCCATAAAAGGTACCATGATATACAATATAATACTAAGTTTATTAATCAGTTTAGAGTTGATACTTGTATTGATATCACTGCAATATTTATATTGCAGTAATAAGATTAGCTAAGAATTTTTTAGACATATTTGGCAGTAGCAAAGAAGAAGTCAAGAGATTAAGTAGTTAAAGAAATAAGCAGTAGGAAAGAGAATTTTATATTACATATGAAGTATCATGCAGAGAAGAGACGCAAATGTATGTGATGGTTAATATATAAAGAATTGCAGCAAGATGGGAGTAAATGTTTATTAAAGAAATTAATAGATATGCAGCCTGCGGAGGAAATAAATAAACGCGAGTTTCGTATTAAGAGCATAGAGTTCAGTCTATCAAGTGTAGTAGTTGATATTTGATCTTACATTTAATAAAAAAATGTATTAAAAATACAGATA
>CAZJDC010000178.1:0-2577 GCA_964544715.1 uncultured Rickettsia sp.
TTGACTATGTTTTATAGGAAATAGGGTGTTTTTGTATACAAAAATTTGAGATTAGACCTCAAAATGATAGCAAAACTTACACTATGTTTGATAACAGCTCCCTTAATTATGGGTTATTATCAATAACTTTGACTACAAAAACATCACTTTACGTCAAGTGTTTGCAGTATTGTTTCCATAATATAGCTTCAGTTTTGCTTATGTTGTCAATTTTGCGTAAGGTGAGTTAATTAAAGCAAAAACTATTAACAATAAAGAGTTATAGTTTTTAACAAATGTACTATACTTAGCACCTGAAGAGGTGGAGAGGATTATAAAATAAGATGGGATATAGAGGTATTGTTTAAATTTCTCAAGCAAAATTGACAATTTCAGCATTTTATTAGCTACAACTCGAATGGAATGACTGTGTATATTGACTGTATATTGATAGCCGCAATTTTATTAATCATGTTTAAAATATTGAATAAATTGCCAGAATTTAAATCTGCATTATTAAAATTTACTTTAGCTCTTGAAAAAGAAATTATCAGAGATATGGTTATTTTGTGTGGAGGAGACCAAAATCTTATAGAGCTCAAATTATGATAATATTTTTAACTTTCGACAGTTGTGGGGCAATGCCACGCGGGAATGCCATAAAAGCCATACAAGAAAGTAGTGGGACAAGTCACGGTATATCATTTCAGCAATATCTAATCTTTTTTAGTGTTATCATCCTCTTTCATGCCATCTTTGAAAGCTTTTAAACCTTTGGCAAGATCAGACATAACTTGCGGTAATTTTCCTGCTCCGAACAATACGAAGATAATTAATAAAACTATTAATAAATGGCTGAAGCTCATTCCCATAGTATTTTTTGCTATATAAGTTATAATTTAATTATATAATATATTATAAATCTAATCCAGAGTAAAAATGTTCACTAAAAAACAATTCTCAGAATTCTTTGTTACTTTTTTTTATATCGGGAAAATAAAATATTGTCCTGGCACTTTTGGTTCTCTTGCCGCTTTTCCCCTATGTTACGCTATAATGTATTTTATTGTTAATAACAAGATAATTATCCCTTTTGCAAATCTTACGCTTAATGAAGCCCAGTTTGTCAGTGTGGTAATTATATCCTCTTTTATATGCTTGTTGCTTCTAATACTTGGTACGTATTTTACTAAAATATACTTATATTATACAGATTCTAAAGACCCGCAAGCCGTAGTAATTGACGAGGTGGTAGGGCAAATGCTAACTGTTATTTTAGTATTTTTCTCAGTAGTTTTTGCAAATGAATCAAATTTAATAAAGTATTTTAGTACTTTAAAAGTTAGTATAATATTACTTTTTATCTTACCTTTCTGCCTGTTTCGTTTGTTTGATATAATAAAACCTTGGCCTATTAATTGGTTCGATAAAAATGTTAAAGGTAGCCTTGGGGTTATGGTTGATGACCTAGCCGCTGCAATCTGTGCTGCAGTAACTCAATATGCGATTGTGTTTGTGTTGATTGATCAAACTTATTGAAGCTTTATTTAAGTATGTTATAATTAGTTTATGATTAATTAAGGATAAAATCCTGTATTATTATTATCAAAATATAATAATATCTCGATTATGTAATTTAACCAATAGGTTTAACCAATATTTACTTCACAAATTATCCAGCTTATAAAAATTCCACCACTCACGTTTAGTCGTGTTACGGCTAATCTAATATCTTTCACCACCCCATGCTCATATCACTATATCTCAAATTCTTATTATCGATATTAATATCAAATTCTAAATTACTACTAATTAGCTAAATTCCTTTTTTTATTATTATTTGACTTCTTTGTCTTAAGCATTCGGTGTCCATCCCGTGGCTTGTGTCCACGGGATGACACTTATGACGTTTTATAATACTTCAAAAAAGAATAAGGAAACCGCGAGTTTCGTATTAACTGAGCATAGAGTTGATCCTATCACGAGAGATTTGATAGAAGGTTTACTGTCAGATATTTGATAATTTATCAACGCAGCCATCATATGAACAAAGTCATTTGTAACTGAGATATGTCTTGAATGCTCAAACTTTTACCCAATAGTTTAATTTTGGCGCACACAGATTCTATCAATGCTCTTTTAAGAAGTAATATTTTATACAACTTAAACATAAGTTTAATTTTCATATTTTTCTTTACTCGAGTTACCATAAAAATGCCTTGTTCCAGAAGTTGTTGAAATAATTCTTGAGAGATGTACCTATGATCTCCAAATACTTTGCCAAAAAAATTTTTGACCATCAGTGCCAGCTACTTTCTGTCATCTTTATTACAAGGGCTAAAAGACGCTTTAACTATACCACTACTCTATTAATGATTAAATGTAGTTTGAGCACATAACACCAACCTTTTGTTGTTTGCCACGTGCGCTGCTATACCAGCAAATACTTTATTCATCGAAATACGATATTTCTTGCATACCTCTATGCTGCTTGAATCTACAAAAGATATACCATCACACTGATCCAAAATAAAACTAAACAACACTCAGCTTAGAGCTGAGTGGTTATAAAGTGGAATCGATTAGAAATCGATCATC
>CAZJDC010000179.1:0-2555 GCA_964544715.1 uncultured Rickettsia sp.
GTTCCAATAATCCTAGTTTTGGCTTTATTATTTTTTGATTTAAGTCATTATGATCTGTCATTTTTTTATCTATATTTTTTAATACACTATTTTTATTAAATGTCAGATCAAATATCAACTAATATACAAAGTCGTGGAATGATAGGCTTTCCTCTTAAGATACTTTGCTTCTTCTTTGACCGTAATTACTGTTATTCTCAGAACGTCTCTTATTACCAGCACCGAATCTTTTATTAAAGTTATCACCTCTTTTATTATTACCAAAAGAGCTTTTTCGATTATTTTTGTTATTTCTAAAACTCTCTCTAGGAGTAGACTCACCTTGATTTATTAAACGATCAATAGCACGCCATCTAACAACATCATCAGGCGAAATAAATGATAACGCGTTGCCTTTAGCACCAGCTCTACCAGTTCTACCTATTCTGTGCAGATAATCTTCCGGACACATCGGTAAATCATAATTAATTACGTGTTGTGTATGCGGGATATCAAGACCACGAGCAGCCACATCAGTTGCTACCATTATTCTATGGTTCGACTTACGGAATGATAAAATCACTCTATCACGTTGACGCTGACTTAAATCACCATGAATAGCTTCTGCTTTGTGATTTTCATATCTTAACATTTTAGCTAACTGATCAGCAGAACGTTTTGTTTTTACAAAAATAATTACCGATCCTTCTCTATCACCAAGCTGCTTATTTAATTCAGTAAATTTTTCCATATCTGTAATATGCACTGATTCCTGTTTTATTTCTGCTGCTGCTTTATTAGTAGCACCTACTGTAATATGTACAGGATTATTTAAATATTTTTGTGAAAGAGAAATAATATGTTTTGGCATAGTAGCAGAAAACATTAATACTTGTCTTTTTTCTGGCAAGAATTTATTGATTTCTTCTAACTGTTCTTTCATGCCCATATCTAACATTCTATCCATTTCGTCAAGCACAGTTATACCTACACGATCAATTTTTAGGCTTCCACGATTTAAATGATCAATAATACGCCCTGGTGTTCCTATAATTACTTTAGGATTTTTCTTTAGTTGCGTAAATTGCTTAAGCATAGGCTCACCACCTATCAAAACTGCATTATTTATTTTAAAAGACGTAGTGACCTTGTTTAAGGTAGAACAGATTTGTGTTGCAAGCTCTCTTGTCGGCACTAATATCAAAGTAGTAGTTTTATCTTTAATAAACGCATTCATTACCGGTAACAAGTAAGCTAAAGTCTTTCCTGAACCAGTTTGGCTAGTAGCAAGTATATCAGAACCTGCAATAGCAACCGGAATCGATTGTTTTTGTATTTCAGTCGGCTCTGTTATCTTCATTGCTTCAAGCGTAGTAATTAATTCTTCAGGTAAATTAAAATTTTTCATTATATAATCCAATAAAGGTTAAGTTAAAATCTGCACATTATTGATTGTATACAAATAACTCACAGCAAAAAATAATGACCTTAGCATTTTTGTATTACAAAAATATGCTAATAGCAGTCATCAAATTATCTATGGCATTGTTAACAAAATAGTTTTATTGATTTTGAAGTAATATCAGACCTATTTCACAAACATCTTATAGTTTATAGCAAAAAAGATTTTCATTAGCTTTCAAATTATTTATTAACAGTACCATAATTATGATATCTTTTTACTTTTAAGCATCAGACCATTACAATGTTTAAGACATGTATAAGGTTATTATAAGACAAAACAAAATATTTAATATTTTGTTGTAAAAGGTGACGAGGCTATCCAAAATTTAAAAACTCTGGATAGCTGTTTTTGGTACAAATATATTTATTTAATTCTGAGGTTAACTGCAGAAATTTTACCATGCTTGTCTTCAAGATCAAAAATTACATTTTGTCCTTCCTTGAGTTCTTCAAGACCTGCTGCATCTAAGGAAGATCTGTGTACAAATACATCCTTGCCGCCACTTTCCTGTTCAATAAATCCAAAATTTTTCGTCGGATTAAACCATTTAACTTTACCTACTATATTTGTAGTCATAAAAACCTTTTTAGATAGAAATTGCTTATTGGAATTTAAATTATGCTTAATAAAAAATTAAAGATCAGACTTATATTTGATATTACGATTAATAAAAACTCACTATGTAAAACTATCTTACCTTGCGGCATTTGTCAATAACATGCAAAAGAAAGTATTACTTTCTAAGCCTATTTATATCATAATATTACTATTTTGTCACTATTTTAGTTAATATATTACAGGCAAACAGGTAAAATGTGATTACCTCCATTATTGGACTTTGGACAAATTACCATTATAAATCGAGATAAAATTCATCCCAATAAAAAACTTGCATTAAGCAAATATTGGTATGTAGTTGATATTATAATTAATACAGCTATGACGATATGCAAGAGCTACAAACTTGGATTCAACAGTTTAGGAGTGAGTTATATCAGCTTTTTCCAAAACGTTCGGATGCAATTATGAATTTACTAGATGCGTTAACTAGTAATGTGGACATTGGTGTAGGAGCATTATACAATTAAGCAACGTCAATTGTTTTGATAGA
>CAZJDC010000180.1:0-2555 GCA_964544715.1 uncultured Rickettsia sp.
ATATTAGAAAATATGTTTATATGATCGCTTGATACTACTCCATTTTCTATTTTAATCCCTAATTCTGTTGCTACCTGTGCAATAATTTCTCGAACCTTCTTGTTTATATCGTAAGTTAATACCTTATATCGATACTTTGTAATCCACACTATGTGATAGCGATGATAGTAAAACTGTATGGGATTTACTGCTGTAATGTGTCATAGTGCTTATGATGCTAACGCATCATAACACACATGGCAAGCTAAAGCCTCTCCATATTTCAGATGGAGAGGGTTGTACCTCCAAAGAGAGACTATCAATTTGAGATACTATGTGGAGATTTTAAATGTGAATTATTAGAAAATGATTTTTAACAACTTACACAAAAATTGTGATGACTCATCCTGACAGTTGTTACATAGCTCATGATGCTTCTTAAGCCATGCAACACTAAATCTCTATCCCTGTTCTGCATTCTTTCTAGCAGCAGATGGAGATAGCATAACATTTAATTCTTTTAATGCCTTATCCTCAACATAATTTGGAGCATTCATTAATAGATCTTCAGCTTGCTGATTTAATGGGAAAGCAATTATTTCTCTTATATTCGTTGCTTCGGCAAGTAGCATAACGATTCGGTCGATGCCTGGGGCTATACCTCCATGTGGTGGTGCACCAAATTTAAAGGACCTAATCATACCACCAAATCTTTTGTCAACATCTTCTTCGCTATAACCGGCTATAGCAAAAGCCTTATACATTATTTCGGGCTTATGATTTCTAACAGCACCACTAGACAGCTCTATACCATTACACACAATATCATACTGATACGCTGTAAGCTTAAGTAGTTCTTCTGTTGTTTTTGCGTTCTCAAGAGCTTCTAAACCACCCTGAGGCATAGAAAACGGATTATGACTAAAATCAATTTTACCGGTTTCTTCATTTAACTCATAAAATGGGAAATCGGTAATCCAGCAGAATTTAAAGCAATCTTTTTCAAGTAAATTTAGTTCGTCGGCAAGCTTAATTCTTACCTTACCAGCAAATTTTGCAACTTTATCTTTTTTGTCGCTAGCGAAAAATACCGCATCTCCATTGCTAATATTAGCAGCAGCTTTTAAATTATCTAACTGCTCTTTTGTTAAAAACTTTGCTACCGGTCCTTTTGCTTCACCGGTTTCGCTAAACTGAATATAACCGAGTCCTCCTGCTCCCTCGGATATTGCAAATTCTATCATTTTATCAAAAAAACTACGAGGTTGAGCCGCTGCATTAGGAGCAGGGATTGCCCGTACAATACTACCTTTTTTGATATTTTCTCTAAAAATAGTAAAATCGGAATCTTTAAATATTTCTGTTACATCGGCAGTAATAATAGGATTACGTAAATCAGGCTTATCAGATCCATATTTTATCATAGATTCATTATATGGAATACGGATAAAAGGTGCTTCTGATACTTTTTTATCTGTAAATTTAGTAAATAACTCATACATTACAGGCTCGATTGTGCTGAATATATCTTCTTGCGTGACAAAAGACATCTCAATATCTAGCTGGTAAAACTCACCTGGTGATCTATCGGCTCTTGCATCTTCATCACGAAAACATGGAGCTATTTGGAAATAGCGGTCAAACCCTGATACCATCAATAGCTGTTTGAATTGTTGCGGTGCTTGTGGTAATGCATAAAACTTGCCTCGATGCAGCCTACTAGGTACCAAGAAGTCTCTAGCTCCTTCAGGCGAGCTAGCAGTGAGAATAGGTGTTTGAAACTCGGTAAAGCCTCTATCTGTCATTAAATGACGAATATAGGCAATAATCTGCGAACGGAGCATAATATTATTATGCAGCTTCTCACGTCTTAAATCTAAAAAGCGATGTCTAAGTCTTGAATCTTCTGGTGCATCTTTTTCCGTATTAATCACAAACGGTAGAGCATCAGCAGCTGATTCAATAATACATTCACTAACTAAAACTTCTATATGACCAGTTGGAAGCATATTATTAATAGTTTCTTCTGATCTTGCTACTACTTTTCCAATCACAGTAACAACTGACTCATAACGTAAACGGCTAGCATCATCCATAAGCTGTGGGTTCTTATCAGTAAAGACAATTTGTGTTATGCCATAATGATCACGTAAATCTATAAAAACTAGATTGCCGTGATCTCTTCTTCTATGTACCCAACCAGACAGCTTTACTTCAGTCCCAACATCGGAAATTTTTAGTGCGTTACAATTATGAGTTCTATATTTATGCATTTTTACTATAGTTAAATTAACAATTTACACCCCTATACATATATATAAAATTGCAAATTTTTGCAAATAAAAACTTATCTTGAGTGGGAACTGGATTTTTTGGCTTGGGTTTCTTGAGATTATCCCTTGCTATGTATTGTAGTTCTGGTAACCATCCCCAAAAACAATTGACAAAAGGAGTAGAATTTTCTAATAAAAAAAGGAGATTCTAAAAGATGACAATATCAAAACGTAGTGATAGCCATATCATATAGCTTAAGTTAAATAGGGAGTGACTATTGACTAGAGAAGTGCTAAGCTAAG
>CAZJDC010000181.1:0-2554 GCA_964544715.1 uncultured Rickettsia sp.
ATGCTGGCTGCTCTGATAAATTATCAAATATCTGACAATAAACCTTCTATCAAATCTCTCTTGATAGACTGAACTATATGCTCAGTTAATACAACACTCGCGTTAACTAAAAAAGTTAAAACAAATAATCGTAGGTTAGCAATAGAAAGAGTACTTAATGAAAATGTTATTAGTATGCTGAAACGCTTTAAAATCATTTCGGACAAGTATCGAAACAGGCGAAAATGATTTGAACTTAGATTCAATCTAATATAGAAAGAAAAATATTAGGTGGTAATTTAACAGTTTTCAGTAAGTGAATAGGAACTTCTATTAATCTAAAAACAAACAGTATATTCTTACTTTAAGACATTAACGAAAAGGGTTATGCAATTCATCGAAATTTAGTGCATCTAAAGAATGTTGGTATAGTTGATAGAACAGAAGCGGTAATTTTTGGTTATTTTACTAGTGGGGATGGAAATATAGAATTAGCTATAAAAAGCTTCTATTTAAATCATATTCCAAATATTGAGATTTATAGAGCTGAAGGGATAGGGCACGGAGCAGTAAACCAACCGGTTATTATGAATCATAAAGTAGTTATAAGCGGTAATTCCTTTTGAGATATTGTAGGTTGGCTGTAATCCAGTGGAGTTGTTGTTGCGTGGATCATATTCAATCTGGTCATCCCCGTGACTTGTTCGCGGGATCCAGTAAAAATACTAATAACGTTAGCATTTTTTATTGTTTTCTGGATCTAGTTCATAAATTACGTGATGGCATACAATAGCACCAATAACATAAAAATAAATTTGAATGAGAAATTCTATCAGAATAGGCACTAGAAAAAGTACACTCGCTTTAACACAAACTAATCTAGTTATTCAGCAAATCAAACGGCATTTTCCTAATATGAACTGTGAAATAATAGAAATCACCACTAGCGGTGATTTAATTCAAAATAAACCTTTATATGATATCGGTGGTAAGGCTTTATTCTTAAAAGAAATAGAGCAGGCTATACTGGATAAAAAGATTGATTTGGCTGTTCACTCTTTGAAAGATGTGCCAGGAGTAATACCTGAAGATTTAAGTATTGAGGCTGTTTTAGAGCGGGAAGATTCAAGAGATGTGTTTGTTTGTCTAACGCATAACTCCATAGAAGAGCTGCCGAACAATGCCATAATAGGGACTTCATCGGTACGCCGAAAATTATGTATACAAAGAATAAGACCGGATTTAGAAATAGTAGTTTTTAGAGGTAATATTGATTCAAGAATCAACAAGCTTATTAATAAGGAAGTTGATGCAACCATACTTGCATATGCAGGTTTAAAAAGACTTAATGTATTTAATCCGAAATATTGTCATTTGATAGAGCATTCACAGATGTTGCCATGTATAGGGCAGGGCGTTATTGCACTTGAAATACGAAAAGACAATCATGCTATGATTGAGATATGCAAGCAAATTAACCATCTCCCAACTTTAGAACTAATAAAACCGGAAAGAGCACTTTTAGAATATTTAGATGCACATTGTCGTACTCCTATAGGTGCTTATTCGGAATATTTAGACAATGGTGATATAAAAACCGATTTTATGCTCGGTAATCTTGATGGTAGTAAAATAGCTTTTCATACCGAAATATCTAACACAGAAATCTTAAAAGAAGCAGGTATAAAAGCTGCTAAAATGATGTTAAATGAATTAAACAATATTACTAATTATTCAGGAAAATAATATGAAAACACTTTTACTTATAGCTTGATTTAGAACTCAATATAAAGGTGATAACGATAATGTTTTAGCAATTACAGAGGCTTTAAAACAAGAATATCAAAAAGAAAATATTCAAGTTGCAATAATTAATTTGGAAATTGATAAGCTAAATCCTGATCAAATAAAGAAAAATCAAAGTCAGGTTATTATTATAGGTGCAGGTCTTGATGGTATTCAAGCATTTGGTATTTTCAAATCAGAAAAAGATAGTAGTAAGTTTATTTGGAGTGGTCATCAATTAATACACGAGGTAATGGAAAATTGAAAATCTCTGGATACTATAGTATTTCCTTCTTATGCTTTAAACAAAGACCAGATAAAGAAAATTCAAGAAGAAAAAGTTAAGTTAATAGAGACGTTAGGTATACCACATACTGTTACAAAGGAAGATTGTATAAAAGAATATAAGGAGTTAGTAGATAAAAATCTCATTCCTGCTTCGGCACCGTCAAGTGGTAATCTTTCCCAAAAACAATCGACAAAAGGAGTAGCATTTTCTCATAATAAAAAAAGAGATTCTAAAAGATGACAATATCAAAACGTAGTGATAGCCAATTATATTTATTTTAAATCATGCAAGTGGTGGTGTGTCTGTAGCATCTATACTAAGAGAACACAAAATATCATCAGCGACGTTTTATAAATGGCGATCAAGGTATGGATTTACCGATGATTACCAAACTTTAGCATTGGGTGCGTCAAGGAAAATGCGTAAAAATCAGTTGGTGAGAATCTGATTTATGCAAAGTCTAACCAACAGCATAGAAGCAACTATTGCATTACAGGAGGT
>CAZJDC010000182.1:0-2548 GCA_964544715.1 uncultured Rickettsia sp.
GATTGATTCGTCTGACTCTATCTGCTGTAAAGTGTTGCTGTCATCTTGAAAATAAAAAGATGTATATGAGATTTCACGACCAGCATATTAGATACTTTGGTTCAACACATCCAAGGAGTATAGAAATACTTAAAATGGACTCGGTGTGTAATCCAAAGTCTTAGTGTTTATTAAATTTATTTTTAATAGTCCACTTAATAAATTTAATATCAGCGTTAGAGGTGTCGTGTCCATAACAATAATCAAATACCTCTCTAATCAAGGAGATGGCTTGATGAAAAGCGACTGTAACATTTTCAGTTTTAAGTTCATTGCAGATATTTTTTGTAATGCTGACTAACAAGTCTAGATCTCTCGAGGTTAGTGCAGGATAGATTTTGGAGTCAGTGAGCAAATCTTTTACAGTAAGATCAAATACATCAGCGACAGATTGTACCAATTCTGCACTTGGCTCTTTAGACTTATCCTTTATGATATTATATACGTTATTTTTTCTAACTCCTGCTTTTTTCTCTAATGTATTAACATCAACATTATAATGTTTCATTAAGAATTCTAAATTTTTTTTTAAAATTTCGTGTGACATAATTTTTCCATTTAAGTATACTGATTTTAGTTTAGCAACACAAACAGTACTAATGCAGAGATGCTAATACTTAATATTATTGTAAATAATTGATATTTAATGATATTATCTATTAAAAGAGCAAAAAGTATATACAAAACTATTGTTAAATATATCAAAACTAAACATAATACAATATATTACCAATAATATTGAATAATAATACAAGTATATATATATACTGAATATATAAAATAATACTAGCTTATAATACAATTATATTGTATCATTTTTATATGAATCAAGATAATAAATATTAAGAGAATTAATGTAAGATTTTAGGAAAGAAAAAAAGAGAACAAAAAAGCTTCTCTTAAGTAAGTAGTTAAGTTTGAACGCCTGATTACCTACTTAAGAGTACCAGAAATCGCTAAAAATATGAACATTTTTAACAACCATTGAGGTATTCTCATGCTAAATCAAACTAATCAAAAAATCAAGCTCTTTGAGTATCAATTTAATCACCAAACAACATTAAGCAACGCAAAACCACCCTATCCAGCAGATGAGAGTAGTTATTTATCACCACTATACTCAACTAGTAGTATATTAATTAATAACTATATCCAACTTGCTATGTATTTTATGTAATTAAAATCATTCAACCAATCTATCAAAATAAGGAGTAAAATTAATATGAGGACTAAAGAAGTAACGAATATCATTAAAAACCAATCAGGCAAACTAAAATATATAGCAGTCATTGGAGCTGCATTATTAATTACAGTTGATGCAAATGCCGCATGGGATTTAAGCAAGCAGATTGGTGACAGCATCATTACACCAGTAGCTAAAGCATTTAAAGATTGGATTTCAGTGATTATCGGTATAGCAGCGGGAGGAGGTTTAGGACTTGGTACGCAAGGTGACTTAAGAGAGAGATCAAAAGTAGCTGGTATTGGATTTTTAGGAGGATACGGAGTAATAGAAGTTATTAAAGCCATGAGCGGTATCTAAGAAACATAACATCACCAAGAGTAAATAAGCCATGACCAAAGTAAGATTCAATGAATGTTTAAACAAAGAGACGAGATTTTTCAATATATCAATTGGAGTAATTCTTGGTAGTTGTACGACAGGTATTACTGTTTGGGCGTTAAAAAACTTACTTTTTGGTGTAGCTGCTAGCGTTGTTGGTGCGGTATTGGGTAGTTTTTTAATGAAGGAGTATAGACTTGGCAATATTCAAAAGAACTTGTACTGGAAATGGCTTGGTTCTAGAGTTTTGCTTGGTAAGCATATACCTTCATCATACCAACGTAGAATATTTTAAAAAGGTTTAAGAGCTAGAATCCAAGCGTAAATAACAAAAATATTAACACTAACATTTATAAGTAAATAATAACCATGCAAGAAAAAATATTAAGTGATCAAGCAAAGATGCGTACTAAGCAAAGAGGTTTATTTTTAATTTTAACCCTGATGCTTAGTTTCATTTGCTGCGGCTTAACATTAAAGCTAATTACCACTCGAGATAAGACAATATTAGTACCTGGTCTTTCTCAGGAAGTATGGCTAGGGCAGGGGAAGGTATCAGAAGGGTATATAGAAGAGGTCAGCTTAATGTATTTATCAATGTTGCTTGATTTGAACAAGGACGTAATAAGTTACAAGGAAACCCTAATTAGTAAATATATAAGCCACAGTAGCACAAAATATATGAAAGAGATCAGGCAGTATTTCTCGCATGTGAAGGAGCAATATAAGCAGTTTGGTTTATCTACCTATTTTGCTGTTAAATCTTTAGAGGTAAATTCATCAGATAATAGCGTGATTGCTAAAGGGGTTCTAACTACAAAATTTGGTGATCACGGCATTGATGTTAAAGAGACTGCATATTTTTTAAGTTATGATTTAGTAGGCAGTACTCTTAGATTAAAGGAATTTCATCATATTGAAAGCGAAGAGTCAAATACAGTTTGA
>CAZJDC010000183.1:0-2537 GCA_964544715.1 uncultured Rickettsia sp.
AAAGAGACTTAATGCCTATTATTTTTAAATCCAAACTAAGTATTACTCAACTTACAAAATCTATTGTTACAAACTCTGAATTTATACCTAATATTTCAAACCATCAAAGAATAACTAATTTCATTAACCTAGTACAAACAACATTGAAAAAATTCAATATTTCTGCCTCAGAATTTACAAATTTACTATTAAATAGCACTTAAAATTCAATAGCGAAATATTAAAAATACTATTTTTTGAATAAAATTAAGAGCTCGTGGAGATAGTGTTGTCCAAAGTTTAATTAGTAAGGGTTGTCCTTATCTCGTAAAGGCATTGCCTGTGTGGATCACAAAACATATCGGTATCATATGTGCTTGGGAACTAGAGCCAAAAAAACAATAAAAAATACTAATATTTTAACCATACCCTGTGGATAAGCCACGGGGTGACATACATTTTTATGTTAAACAATAAGATTTTAAGATAGCAAGATGCCAAAATTAAAAATATTTTTATTTCAATATCTCTACAGTAAAAGATTTATTGGTATTTTAGTCGCAATAGCTATTATTTTTTCTTATTTCACTTATTATACAATATCTACAGGTACAAAAAGTGGTGTAGTTAATGCTAGTAAAGTGATTTGGTTTTTATTAATTGATTTAATAATTTTCTTAATTCTTGGCGTACTGTTGACTCGTAAATTTTTCCAAAGTTTTTTCTGTAAAAATAGCGATCAAAATACTTCTAAGTTACAAAATCGTATAGTAGTGGCGTTTAGTCTCGCTGCTGCTATTCCAACTATAATTGTTTCAATATCTTCTGCTTATTTTTTAAATCTGAGTATTCAAGCTTGGTTTGATCGAAAAATTTCTATTGTGCTTGATCAATCTATAATGGTTGCTGATTCTTATATTGCTGAACATAAATTACAGTTGCGAGAAACAGCACTTGCTGTTGCTGAAGATTTAAGCGATATGTATTATGATTTAATTCATAATCCTGCTTTATTTACTAAGACACTAAATACTGAAGCTGAAATGAGATCGCTTGATGAAGCAATAGTGTTAAATAAATCGACTAACACAATAATTGCTAATAGCTATTTAAGTTTTTCACTCTCATTTGCAACTATTCCTGTACATCTAATTAAAAAGGCAGATTCCTGTGAGCCTGTGGAAGTAAAATCTGATCCTACTAAAATAAGAATGTTGATTAAGTTAAAAGAATATAATGATGTATATTTACTAGTTGGTAGGTTAATTGATAATAAAATTATTGATCATATAGATGCAACTAATGGAGCAGCAGCGGAGTATCATCGCCTTAAAAATCAAATAGGGAATATACAAATAAAATTCTCAATTATTTTTATCTTTATTGCCCTATTACTACTTTTAGTAGCGATAAGTTTTGGTGTTATAGTTACTGCTAAAATAGTAAACCCTATCAAAAAGCTAGTGATTGCAACAGATAAAGTAAAAAGCGGTGATCTAACAGTACAAGTTCCAGAGAATGAAGTGGATAAAGATGAAGTAGGAACGCTTTATGCTGCATTTAATAGAATGATTAAGCAACTTTCACGCCAGCAAAGAGATTTAGTGATAGCACAACGGGCGTTAGCTTGGTCAGATGTAGCAAAAAAAGTAGCACATGAGATTAAAAATCCATTAACACCTATTTTGCTTGCTTCTGAAAGATTGCTTAAAAAATTTAGCCCTGAAATTAAAGAAAGGGCAGAGTTTGAGAATTATTTAAAAATGATTATTCGTCATACTAATGATATTAAAAATATTGTATCTGAGTTTGTTCTTTTTGCTCGTCTTCCTGCACCTAAATTTACTAATTGTGACTTGATTTATGTAATTAATAATATTGTAGAAGCACGTAAGTTACTTAATGATAATATTTTATATAGTTTTGAAACTAATATCGATCAATTTGATTTTATGTGTGATACTACTCAGATAAATCAAGTAATGATAAATTTACTTAAAAATGCTGAAGAATCATTAGAGGGAAGTAATCAAGCAGCAATAAAAGTTGGTGTAAATGTAACTGAGCAATTTATTAATATTATAGTGATAGATAATGGTAAGGGATTCCCACCGGAGCTAATAGGTAAAGCTACTGAAAGCTATGTAACTACTAGAAGTAAGGGTATGGGAGTAGGGCTTGCTATAGTTAAAAGAATAGTCGAAGAACATTGCGGTGTTTTAGATATTGTGAATAAAGAATCAGGTGGTGCTGTGATTGATATTAGGTTGAATATTGAAGATCTTAAATTCAAGGTAAAACGTCAGGAAATAGGTGTAATTAGCTAAGCTTTCTAAAAATTTCAAGAAGTTTACATTAATATTCAGTACCTCTAACATTTGATTCGGCTCTGTCGAAATAAGTGTGGACATTTTAAAATAGGCATTAAATTTGACCCTCAAATTTTATCAAAAAGTGAGCCATGGCCTTTCCCCAATTGCGGATAGGCATAGTTTATTTTCGTGTAATATAGTCAATTGTCAAGTATAAAGTCTTAAAAACAGAGTCATCGTTAGGAA
>CAZJDC010000184.1:0-2537 GCA_964544715.1 uncultured Rickettsia sp.
TTACTACCTTTATACTTATTTTGTCAATCTTGCGTAAGGTGAGTTGTTAATATAAATTAATATTTTTAAATGAAGAAAGTAGTAATACAGGCATGATAGGCAATGTCTTAGAATGGTATGATTATGCGTTATATGCCCAATTTTCTTATATTATAGGTTAGCATTCTTTCCGGATTCTGAAATACGTGATACTTTAACTTGCGCAGTATTTGCTGTAGGCTTTATAATACCTCCTAAAAGAGGTATTATTTTTGGTAATATCGGCGATAAATTTGGTAGACGTATTGCTTTAGTAGTTGGCATTATTATAACTATGGCAGTGCTAACTGCGGGAATAGGTTTATTTCCAGGATATAAAACTATTGGAATTGTTGCACCTATTATTTTGTCTATTATAAGACTAATTCAAGGATTTTCTTTAGGCGGAGCATTTAGTGGTTGTATTTCTTATATAGTCAAGTATGCTCTCATTTGAGCAAAGAGGACTTGCAGGAAGTGCCTCATTCGTTAGTATGAGCGGGGAGCATGCTACTTGGGCTTATCACCGCCACTGGTTTTTCTTATTTTATGCCAGCTTGATATGTTATTTGAATAGGGATGGCGAATACCTTTTATTGGCGGATTATTCATTAGTTCGGTAGGTTTATATATTAGAAAAAATCTATCAGAAAGCCCTATTTATAAAAAAGCTAAAGATAGCGGTATGCTAGCACGTTTTCCTTTGCAAGAAACCTTAAAAAAATACCCAAAAGGCACTAATTAGCACTTGGGATTTATATTACTGTAACAGCCCCTTTTTGTATACTTCAACAGTTTTTATCGGCAATTTTATGCAAACTCTTGGATATAATAATCAGCAAAGTGTTATTGTAAGTAGAATAATATTAGTTATTATGATGATTGTATTTCCGATATCAGCTTATATTTCAGATAGAGTAGAGCGTCGTCCTGTGCTAATATGCGGTATTATTTTACCAATTTTATTGGTTTATCCTATTTTTATTTGCCTTGGATCAATGAATTTTGCTTTAGTAATTATTTCACAGATATTATTTGCCGGAATTATTGCTGTTTATATGGGACCTATACCAGCAGTATTAGTTGAGATATTCTCAACTAGCATAAGATTTATCGGTGTTGCACTTTTATATAACCTTGCTGCTGCTATATTTGGTGGTACTGCTCCGATGGTAGCAATACTTTTATTGAAAATCACCGGTGCTAATTATGCAATCTCATATTATTTAATGGCACTCGCCTTGTTATCTTCTATATTTCTCAAATTCTACAAAGAAACTTATAAAAAGAATTTGGTAAATTAATATGAGTGAGGTTTTTGCAGTACCTGGCGGTGAAGAAAAGGTATTATTACATACTTGTTGTGCTCCTTGCGTTGGTCCTTTAATGGAAAAAATGATAAGTAGTGGTATTAAATTTACGCTATTTTTCTATAATCCAAACATCCATCCTAAGCAAGAATATGAACTGCGTAAGAATGAGAATATACGCTTTGCTGAAAAGCATAATATCGAGTTTATTGATGCTGACTATGATCCACAAAACTGGTTTAAACGTGCTAAAGGCTTAGAGTTTGAGCCGGAAAGAGGCAAACGCTGTTCCATGTGCTTTGATATGCGTTTCGAGCACACGGCTTTATACGCTCACGAAAACGGCTATAAGGTTATTAGTAGTTCGCTTGGTATTTCCAGGTGGAAAGACATGAACCAAATTAATGAGTCAGGGATTAAGGCAGCCTCGCATTATGAGGGGATAACTTACTGGACGTATAATTGGTGTAAAGACGGTGGAGCAAGCCGGATGTATGAAATCGCTAAAGAAGAACATTTTTATAAGCAAGAATTTTGTGGCTGCACACCATCATTACGTGATACTAATAAATGGCGAGTAGCTAACGGTCGCCCGAAGATTGAGATTGGTAAAGAGTATTATTAGTGAAAGTGTCAGCTCACATGGGCATGAGCCACGTGGATAAATTTTCCCATCATTGCGAGGAAATCACAAAGTAATTGGTACGTACGCAAGATAGTTAAAAAATGCTAACTTATAGCATTTTTTATTATTTTTTCTGGATATAATGGACTAAAAAAATTAGACAAAAAATAGATCACTTAAGTTTTTGAAATAAGTTAAAATAAACAGAGTAAAACTTAAGAGGAAAAATGAAGAAAAATAAGGTAAGGATTTTCAGTAGTGAAGAAAAGACTAAGAAAAGACTAGGATAGTGTTAGAATTAATAAAGGAGGATTTTACCCCTAGGTCAATTAGCATCAAAATATGAAATAATCTCAAAACAATTCAGAATTGGAAGAAGTAGTTTTTGACTAATGCTGCTCTACTTTTGAAGTAGCTAAGTTTTTGAATGAATATCAAGAACAAATTAGTAATCTCCAAGAATAAAATGATGAACTAGTTAAAGCTCTTGGGCAAGACTACAGTCAAGAGGGACTGATCTGTGGGAAAACTAAAAAGCTTGGACTTATCCAATAAAAAAGGTCTTGTCCAATCCAAGCTCAATC
>CAZJDC010000185.1:0-2522 GCA_964544715.1 uncultured Rickettsia sp.
ATGACCGGAGGATTATGTGGTAAATTATTTGGGGATAAGGCTTATATTTCTAAGGAAATATCTGCTAAATTATTTAGTCGTGGACTACGGTTATTTACTGGGATTCGCAAGGATATGAAAAATCATTTATTAGATATAGAAGATAAAATTCTACTAAAAAGAAGATCAATCATTGAATCAGTATTTAATGTACTAAAAAACAGTATGAACCTTGAACATTCAAGACATCGTCCCCCTATTAATTTCTTAGTTCATATGCTTTCTTGCATCAATGCCTTTAATTTCAATAAATCTAAAAAATTTCTGGCGGTTATAGCTGATCCTCAAACCTCCTTATCCTAAACTGGCGTTATAATGATACGAGGAAATATAATTTTTAATATGATTCAACTTCTATATCCCAAATTTTGGAAAAAGCGAAATATTATAGCTTATATATTATATCCTATCAGTTTAATATACCAATTTCTAGGTTTTTTACGTCATGTTTTGGCACGTCCCATTATATTCCCTGCTAAAGTTATTTGTGTCGGTAATTGCAGTGTGGGGGGTACTGGTAAAACGCAAATAGTGATGTATTTAGCTAATTTGCTGAAGACCCAAAATATAAATTTTATTATAGTCACTAAAGCTTATGGCAGTAATCTTAAAAATGCGACTATTGTCAAAGCAGAGCATGATGTTTTGGAAGTAGGAGATGAGTCGGTAATACTTGCAAAGTACGGCACGGTTATTGCTACTAGAAATATCAAGCAAATTTTACCTCTGATTCATGAACTTAAACCAAACATAATAATAATTGATGATTTCCTACAAAATCCTTATCTTCATAAAGATATCACTATAGTTTCTGTAGATAGCCAAAGACTTTTTGGTAATAAATTTTTAATTCCTGCAGGTCCATTACGAGAATATCCTGATACCACTTTAAGTGCTGCTGATTTAATTTTTTTAGTAGGTAATAATTCTGATAAGATACCCCCTAGTTTAGCTTCTTATGCAAATAAATTAATACAGGCACAAATAATAGTTTCAAACGATATAGACAAAAATAAAAATTATTTTGCTTTTAGTGGTATAGGTAATCCTGAGCGTTTTTTTCTTACTTTAAAAAATTATGGCTTGAATATAGTAGATTGTAAAATCTTTCCGGATCATCATAATTATTTACAAGCAGATTTAGAAAATTTATATCTACTTGCTAACACAAATAATGCTACTCTTGTTACTACAAGAAAAGATTACGTTAAGATTGGCGATTCGAGTGATATTATTATATGCTTAGATGTAAAACTATCTATTAATAACCCTGATTTACTTTATGAAAAAATTTTTAAAAAAGATTAGATATATAATTGAGTATGCTATTGTTATTATCTTTTTGAAGATAATTGGCATATTTGGTATAGATAAAGCAGCAGATATTTGCAGTTTTATAGCTCGCACAATTGGTATATTGTTTGCTGTTAATAAAATTGCTAGACGAAATATTAAAGCTGTTTTCGGCGATGCATTTGATATAGAAAAAACTATAGATCAGACTTGGGATAATTTCGGTAGGTTTGTAGGTGAGTTTGCTTATATTAATGAAATGGATGAGTTAGAACTAGAACGACGAATTGAGATAATAGGTTTGGATAATATTAAAAAGTTAAAAGGACATCCTTTTTTGTTCTTCACTGGTCATTTTGCTAATTGGGATATTGTTGTTAAAATTATTCATAAAATTTATCCTAAATTTGCTGTGATTTATCGTAAAGCTAATAATCCTTATGTTAACAAACTGATTAATGAAAGTCGTGCTAGTTCTAAGCTAAGACTTATTCCTAAAGGACCAGATGGTAGTAGAGCTTTAGTTAGAGCAATTAAAGAGCGTGAATCTATTGCTATGCTTGTTGATCAAAAAATGAATGATGGCATCGAAGTGCCGTTTTTAGGTTATCCCGCCATGACTGCTAACGCTATTGCTAAAATAGCTTTACAGTATGGATATCCGATTGTGCCATGTCAAATTGTTAGAACTAAAGGTAGTTATTTTAATCTAATAATCCACCCAAATTTAACATTGGAACAAACAGGGGATAGTAAAACAGATTGCTATAATATTATGCTTAATATCAACCAAATTTTAGGGGATTGGGTTAAGCAAAATCCTAGCCAATGGTTTTGGTTTCATAACAGGTGGAACAAAATATAGTTGTATTATCATTCCAGCAAAGGGAATGTTTTGTGCCTATAAAAATAATTATTGCGAGAAAAAACTGGCTTTGTTGCTTAGCTCAGAGAAAGTACGTCCGCCAAAACTCTACGAGCTTTATAGGTAATAGGTTTTTATATCACAAAGAATACAAAAATCCATAAGAAAATGGTAAGATATAGTCATAAACCATATGTATTTCAGGCAATATGCCAATAGAGAATATTATCAAATCACCAAAACAAGGAAAACTTTTTGGTTATAAATTACAAGAAGAATTAAACTCAAATAATAAGCTATATAAATTAAGAGAATTAATGAATTA
>CAZJDC010000186.1:0-2508 GCA_964544715.1 uncultured Rickettsia sp.
CATGAATGCATTGGCAAACTTGCGTCAAAATAACTCGTTTGCGTAAGGTGAGTTAGTAAATCTGTAATATGATCAATTATTGTCTCAATCTTCTCTTCTACTAGCACTTCTAATGCAGCAACTACATTCAAGTCTCCATACATTTTTGCTAATTGTAATTTTTATGCCCTTTACATGGATATATAGATATAAGATGGTTCATATACCTTACGAAATATAGCACGTGGAAATAAAGCTTCATAATATTGATAATTGGGCAAATCCTCCAGGTTTACGTACTAAACTATCAATGATATGTCTATAATCAATAACATATACATGGCTGATTCTAGACATGTTTTGTAAACATTTGTTACCATAGTAAAGCTCTCTGTTTCTTCAGAAGAAATATAAGCTTTTAAAGTATAACCTATTAAGCGACTAGGAACAGAATAAGCTACAGATAAAATACTAACTGTACTGCTTTGGTTAACACGTACTGGATAATATTGTAGGTGCATTCCATTTCCTAATTGGTAACTCTTTGAAATAAACTAATTCTTCAGATAATTTTTCTTTTCTACAGCTATTTCGCTTTTCTTTAATTTGTGTATGAATTAATTCAAAAGCTTTTAAATCAATAAAATTACGTGAGATACGTAATAGTAAATGTTGATTCACAGCTTGCTTAAATGTATCACAACTTTGTTTTCAACAGAACCATTTTCATTACTAATACCGAGATTGTTTCGTGATGGTGCATCATTATAATAAGCAAGTAATTCTTGCCACCTTTCTGTAAATTGTATAATAATACCATATTGCTTGGTAACTGCTGTACGATGCTCTGGTAAAACTCCACCTAAAACTCCCATACAGCTTTTTCTTTTCAAACCCTGATGCTTAATGTATCAAAACTTTCACTATGACATATGATAATAGTTGCCCAACATGAATAAGGCAACATAAAATGAAATAATAAGTGAGAATATGGTTTCCCACCAATACAAATACCCAATTGATTCATATTGATCCCATCAGACTGGCTTTGTTTGCTAGGAAGAATATTTTATAAAAATATTACTGGCTTATCCTTAATATGTTCAGATCTCCATTGTTTCAATCTTTTCTGCAAACAGCGTAATTGCTCTACATTATTATTCCCATAATACTTTTCTATTAAATATACTAATATGGTAGTTGCTTGCAACTCCGGAGCTGTGATTCTAGCATTGATTCTATTTCATCCCACTGCTTACCCTTACGTGTCCTATATTTACATACTGTTTGTAAGTCACTTGGCAACTTATTGACAACGTCAATACTTACATGCTGTTTTTACACTCATACCTGCTTTTGCAGCAGAAATTATCTGATTATATTTTTTGATCTTTTGCATTAAAATACCTACTTGTTTATTTGTACATGTCATCAGTAATTCTTGAATAATATTTAAATCTTAAAAAAGGAATTTTTATTCGATTTTACTGTCCATATTTACTTCTTTTTTTATAGGTGATTTTCATGTTCGTTGAGGGTAATTCTAATATTCGTTCATCAGTATCTTGACAACCTAAATAACCCAGGATGCTGAGTATCGATTTCTCCACACGCTTCTTTATCATTACGACGTTTCTTAGTACATGCAGTTGTGCTTCCGTAAGAACAATATCATCTTGTACTATTTTCGCTTCTAATGCTTTCAGTCTTTTATTGATATTGTTTAAATCATTACGTAACCAAATTGATCTCACCCCTCTAGGTGATACAAAGGATTCCACTATTCTTAAGCTCATTTGATACTTTTAAACTGACCATATGATGAATATTCTATTGCCATATCAATTACTGCTTTTTTTCTACCATAAGGATCTACCCTATTAGCCATTATTGGTTTCTTGCGACTGATTCCGTATAGACCTTCTTCTCCTTCTGTTTCATATAATTCTTGAAATCTATAGTAACTATCTCTACAAAATCCCATTGCCTTACATGCTGATGATACACTCCCTAAACTTTTTACTAGTTCCAATAAATCCTAGTTTTGGCTTTATTATTTTTTGATTTCAGTCATTAAAACCTGCCATTTTTTTTTATCTGTATTTTTTAATACATAATTTTATTAAATGTCATATCAAATGTCAACTTTAGCATTTGTAGAAATTTCAAGAAGATCATACAAATTAAAAATTGTTTTCTCTACTTGCTTATCATTTATTAATAGATTAATCTTAATTTCCGATATTTGTAGCATGTGCACATTAATATTCTCTTTTGCTAATTTTGATAATATCATTTTAAAGAATTTCAAATTATTTTTAATCCCATGAGCGATAATTGAAACTGTAGCAATTTCAGTATCAAGGGTAAAATTACTTATTTGATTATTATTTTTCAAATGAGTAAGTAGCAGGTGTAAACTATTTTTATCTGTTAAATTAGTAATAAAACTATATCTTTTGTTATGCTCTATTTCTTGCATTAACTCAACATGATTATTATTTTGTGCGATAGTCATCTCATCTATTG
>CAZJDC010000187.1:0-2480 GCA_964544715.1 uncultured Rickettsia sp.
TCTTGAAATTCTTTTATGTTGGTTATCTTAATACTGTGACCTTTTTGATAATTTTTCTTAGGCTTATATCCCCGTTTTTTTAATGTCTATCCACTGATGTAAGGTCTGTCTTGAAACATGAAGTAATTTTTTAACCTAAACTTAATCCTTCCTCTATTAGCTTTAATACTCTTAATGATTAGTTTATACGGATATGGCTTACTCATCCTAGTAATAGAATTTAATAGTTAATTACTATTAATCATAATAAATGTCAATAGCTTAGTGGATTAAGCTGTATGTTTTTATTATAATGCTAGCATTTTATCTGTCATCTAGTTAGTTTGACCGGCTTTTGTTGCATGGTGCGAAAAAAACGTTCGGTGTCATACCTTGGCTTGGGAACTAGATCCAGAAGAAAAACTAAAAATATCAATATTTTTGATATTTTTAACTGGATTCCATAAATAAATCACGAGGGATGACAACAAAAAAATTGAGCTATGCCACAACGCCCCACCGTTGCTGGTATGACATAGATGCCACCTCAGTGTCATCAAAGTCTATTTTCTTATCACCTATAATTTGATAGTTTTCATGACCTTTGCCGGCGATTAGTAAAATATCATTTTCTTTTAAATTATTTATTCCATATTTAATAGCTTCTTCTCTATCAGCTATTTCTATGTAATTTGTTGTTGCTATCCCGCTAATAATTTCTTGTCTGATATTTTTTGGGTCTTCATTTCGTGGGTTGTCATCCGTTACAATAACATTATCAGCTATTGCTGCTGCTATTTTCCCCATTAGCTTTCTTTTGGTAGTATCACGATTACCGCCACAGCCAAAAATTATGCTTAATTTGCTGCCAGGTGCTTTAATATTTTTTAGCTCAGTTAAAGCTTTTTCAAGAGCATCTGGAGTATGAGCATAATCAATAAATATATTAGCATCTTCTATTAGCTCCATTCGTCCTTTTACCGCTTTAAGTTCTGTTAGAGTATCAATAACTTTACTAAAATCAAAACCGGTATGAAGCACACTGAGAGCTGCAATCAATACATTACTAGCTTGAAAGCTACCTATTATCGGGATATTGAAAGTATATTTTTTATTTCTAAAATCAAAACTAATATTGTGTCCTTTTAAAGAACTGTTAGCTTTAGTTATTTTACAATCACCGCTTGCTCCAATACATAAATATTTTATCTTATGCTTGTCTAAATACTCCTTAAGAAAATCTATTTCTTCGACATCAGAATTTAATATAGCAATGCCGCCCTCTAATAAATGATCGGTAAATAACTTTAATTTAGCAAGTAAATAATTTTCTTTTGTGCGATGATAGTCAAGGTGATCTTGACTAAAGCTAGTGAAACATGCAATATTTACTTTTAAATCACCAAGCCTTTGCTGATCTAAGCCGTGGCTTGAGGCTTCAAATGCTAAATAGTCTATACCATTTTCAGCAAGTTTATGAGCGATTTTTCTAAAGCTTAAATAGTCAGGTGTAGTTAGTACTCCTATAGACTCATTAAAATTATCGATGCCAAAAACTTCTACGCCTATTGTGCCTATTGATGCTGCTTTCTGCCCAAATAACGAGTATATTTGAGCTATATATGATACTACTGAGCTTTTGCCGTTAGTACCAGTTACGGCTATCATAGTTTTAGGTTTTTTAGGATAAAAAATTTCTATAGCTGTATATAAAGCTGCTTGAGCATCTTTTACATGAATTATTTTATTTGTATAGATGGTTTGTTTATCGTCAGTAATTACTAATGCTGCACCTTTATCTAAAGCATCTGCAATAAAATCATTCCCATTTTTAATGGCAAAAAAGGCATCATTTTTTTTAAGATTTTGAGAATTATCTGACAAACCAGTTACGTTAGATTTTTTAAATAATAGTTTATAGTTCATAAATGAATGTGTTGAGCTAAATATTAGCCTTAATATATAACACTTAAAAAAATATGCTGTATTTTTTTGATTTGTTTTTAAAAAAATAATTTATTTAACGCGAGTTTCGTATTAACTGAGCATAGAGTTTAGTCTAGCAAGAGAGATTTGATAGAAGGTTTATTGTCAGATATTTGATAATTTATCAGAGCAGCCAGCATATAAACAAAGTCATTTGTAACTGAGCTATGTCTTGCATGCTCAAACTTACCCAATAGTTTAATTTGGACAAACATAAATTTTATCAATGCTCTTTTAAGCAGTAATATTTTATGCAACTTAGACATAAGTGTAATTTTTATATTTTTCTTTACTCTAGTTACCATAAAAATGCCTTGTTCCAGAAGTTGTTGAAATAATTCTTGAGAGATGTACCCACGATCTCCAAATACTTTGCCAAAAAGATTTTTGACCATCAGTTCCAGCTGCTTTTTATCATCTTTATTAACGCGAGTTTCGTATTCACCATGGTTCTGTATATCTGATAAATAGTGGGTTACGGGTATATTGATAATAGTACTTTGGTTATAAATTAG
>CAZJDC010000188.1:0-2463 GCA_964544715.1 uncultured Rickettsia sp.
TAATTGGTATAAAAGGCGAAATATTCAATGTAGTAGGGATCAGAAATAAGAAGAGTGAGCTTGCAGTCTTAATACATAGTGATGAAATCAAAAATCCTGCTGAGATATATGCTCAAAGATGGCAAATTGAAACAATGTTCAAAGCTTTTAAATCAGCGGGATTCAACTGTGAAGCAACTCATATTACTAATGATTTACGATCAGATACATTGATGCAAATTTTATAAAAGTTTTATTTAATCATAGATTATTGGGGGTTTAATATTTTTGGTGGACAGACTATTAAACTGTGTGTCTAAGATATCTTAAGACATAGTATTATAACATAAGATACCATACAATGAACTATAGCATAACAAGGCTTTTGCTGGACACTGTAGCTAGGAGTGATATCCTCAAGCCTTGGCTACTTTAGCTTTAGGCGTTTTAGCAATATACATATGTCTTTCTTTAATTCTTGCTGATTTACCACTTCTTTCTCTTAAGTAGTAAAGCTTAGCACGACGAACTACACCATATTTTACTACATCAATAGCATGTACTACTGGTGAATAAGTCATAAAGCGTCTTTCAACAGCCTCACCATGGCTAATTTTACGTACTAAAAACGAAGAGGTAATGCCACGATTTCTTTTAGCAATAACCACACCCTCATAAGCTTGTAATCTTTCAGTTAGCTTTTCTTTACCATCTTTCTCAACTAATCTATCAACTATTTTTACGGTAACTTTAACTGTATCACCAGCTTTGAAATCAGGAATTTTTTTATTTTCAACAAGCTTTGAAATATTTTCCTGTTCAAAGCGGTCAATAATACTCATTTGTTAACTCCTTTTTTTGTCTCTTAAATCTTTTAATAATTCCGGACGACGTAATTTTGTAATCATAAGCGATTGTTCTTTTTTCCATTCATTAATCAGTTTATGATTACCGGATAATAAAACACTTGGCACTTTTCGGTTACGCCAAACCTTAGGTCTTGTATATAAGCCGCATTCAAGTCCTCCCTCGAACTCCCCGTCTTTCTCAAAAGACTCAGAAGAAAGGGTATTTTGGTTCATTAACACCCCAGGTAGCAGCCTAATTAAGCAATCAAGAATGGTGAGAGTAGGTATTTCTCCGCCGGATAAAATGTAGTCTCCTACACTAATTTCGGTTATATTATACTCTTCAATTACACGTTCGTCAATCCCTTCGTAACGTCCACACAAGAATATAATATATGTATCCTGTAACATTTCTTTAGCAAAGCCTTGCGTAAAGACTTTACCACGAGGTGAAGGATAGTAAATTTTAGCTTCTGGATTTAAAGATAAGGCGTGATCTATCGCATTACCAAGCACGTCAGGACGCATTATTAGCCCATCGCCACCGCCGTAAGCTTCATCATCGAAGTTTTGATGCTTAGTCAGACTGAAATCGCGAATATTGATGACGTTATACGACCAGATATTTTTTTGTAATGCTTTTCCGGCTAAAGAATAGCCTAAAGTGCCGGGAAATATTTCAGGAAAAACTGTTAAAATAGTGGCTTGAAGTCGGGACATTTAATGAATTAAAATAATATTACAATTTAACTGCAAATTAGCCCATGCTGTATCTGCCGTATATATTTTATAACCGGTACTGAAACCAAGAGCAATACAAGCACGATCACCAAGGAATAATCCAAACTTTTCTGTTTTTTTTAGTAAACGATCAATTTCGATAGATTGATCAAAATCTAAAGGTATGATTTTATTTATTGCTGCTAAAATCATTTCTTTACTTTTGATAGATGATATAGCTAGTTTTTTATCTAATTCCGCTACTATAGAAAACGGTAATAATGCTTCAACTTTTTCTCAGCCTTTTTCTGAATTAAATACTGCAAGCAAGGCAGATGAATCTAAAACGTATTTATTCATTGTTGAACTCTTTTTTTCTAGATTCAATCAAAGAGTTAATTAAAGTTATATTGTTTTTGTTTTTAGATTTTACTAATGCTTGCAATGCTTTAATTTTATTTTTTAAAGGAATCAGCTTTGATTCTTTATCAAAGACTAACATCAATTGATCGCCTGAAGAGATATGTAACTGATTGCGGATTTTGGTCGGAATATTTATTTTGCCATTTTCAGAAATAGTGACTATATATGCTAAATGCATAATTTAAAGAATTTTGAATTATTTAATCTGATAATAAAAAATCACATTTAAAATTACAATAACAAAATAATTTTTCATATTTTAATCAAAAAAATATACTGGACTGAAAAATCAAGATAAATATTGATTAAATTTTGTTTCCTATTTTTATCATTTTCTAAGCAGGTACTTGATAATAATTTTTTGTATAATTTGGATAAACATCCATAGGTTTTTTATAACCAATGTTTGAATAAAATCTTTGATAATTGTACTTCTTAAGATAAGTATCAATACCTATCTTAGGCTCTTTAATATTTTTAAAATCATTAATAA
>CAZJDC010000189.1:0-2449 GCA_964544715.1 uncultured Rickettsia sp.
ATTGCTATCTATATTATTTTTCAATAACCTATCAACTCTTTGCTAATTCTGTAAAGATACTACCTTAGTTTAAAACCTGCATCTTTTAACTAATGTATAACCAAAGTACTATTATCAATATCCCCGTTAACCCAGTATTGATCAGCTATATAGAGCTATGGTGAATACGCAACTCGCGTTAAAAAAGAAATTTTATTCAATCATAAATTATGGGGGGGTAATATTTTTGGCGGACGGACTAGTTATGCAAAACTTTAGGGAACTTTTATGCTCGCCTATTATAAGTATAGGCTTGTGCGTATTCGCCCCTCGTTTTACATTCCAATTCTCCAAATCATTTACAAACTCTAGCATTTTTTCTTTAGAAATAACTTCGTCAGGATGAATGCTGCTATAGTTTTGTAATAAAGATTTAAAATGACTTAGCAGTTTTTAAACTGTTCTTAAGAGTAATTTTGACTTGTTTTAAGGAACGTGGGTTAGCATCTGTTACTTCAACTTCAATATTTTCTGAAACATTTATTTTAGTGCCGACAGCTGGAACATTACCCACTTTAGTAAGAACTAAACCTCCTATAGTATCAAACTCATCATCATCATCTTTTAGCTTTTCACCGATTATCTCTTCAAGCACTTCCACTTCAACACGAGCATTTGAAATAATTGTTGAATTGTTAATAACTTTAAAAGTATCGCTCTCCGATTTTTGATCATGCTCATCATCGATTCGTCCGACTAATGCTTCCATAACATCTTCAATCGTAACTAAGCCGTCAGTACCGCCATACTCATCAATAACTATGGCAATATGAGTTTTCTCACGACGCATTTTTGCAAGAAGATCCAATAGTTTCATAGAGGGTGGGGCGATTATGTGCTTACGTATTAGCTTTTTTAAGCGAAAATTTTGCTTGGTAACTAATGCTTTAAATAAATCCTTAATGTGGATAAAACCAACTATATTATCTAAAGTACCATCATATATCATAGTTCTAGTATGTGGAATTTGTCCCTTAATAGATACGTTTAATTCTTCTATATTTGTCGTAAGTTTTATTGCGGCAATATCAGAGCGTGGTACCATTATGTCTTCAATGGTTTTGCCTTTTAATTTCAGCAAATTAGCTAAAATATTACGTTCATCTAAAGTCATTTTTTGATTATTAATTTTTAGACGTTTTATAACACTAAAAAAATCATCTGGTACTTTATTTGAAAAGTAAGATTTCATCAGTGATAATAATTTTCGTAAATGAAAAATTGACTTATTATCGTGATTCTTTTTACTGTCATCTTCTTTTTTTGAAGATTTTAACATAAATTTTTTTATTTAGTTAATGAATAAGGAGAGGATATACCGAAATGTGCTAGTATCTCGATTTCTAGATTTTCCATGATCTTTGTTTCTGTGTCATTTTGATGATCGAACCCGATTAAGTGTAAAATACTATGTATTAAAAGGTGAATAAAGTGATTCTCAAAAGTTTTTTGTTGTGCGTATGATTCATTATATATTACATCATAGCAAAATGCTATATCTCCTAAATGGAGATAATCAGAATCACCTAAATTTTCAAGGATAATAGGCTGATTAGTAGAAGCTGTTTCGTTACCGCTAAAACGTAAATCTTGCCAATTTAATTCATTAGCAGGAAAAGACAGAACGTTAGTTGCTTTTTCTATATTACGGTATTGCTTGTTTAAGGTCAATATTTCTGTGTTACTTGTTAGCAAAATTGATAGTTCGAATTGCTTTATTTCACTAAAATTATTAAATTGTGATAAGGTTTTTTGAGTAATTTTTTTAATCAAAGCCTTATTTATTTGCTTATGCTCACGCCATTTACTGTAGTTTTGTATAATCTCTACGTTTATCATTATTTTATAATTCTTCTTAGGGTCAGTATCATCCCGTAACGGCATTGTTGCGTGAATCGGCAAATACTCCTCGGTGTCATGGCCGTGACTTGATCACGATATCCAGTATAAAGCAAGATAAATAGAGCTTTTTGTATTTATTTGTTTTTTATTACTGGACACTGTAGACAAGACACGGTATTACACCGAACGCTTTTTGAGGGACCAGGAAACAATGCTGCTAAAAGGTTAAACCAAGTAAAAATAACATTTTGTTATTTCAGAAAAATATTTTTTCAAGTTCCTTAAAACGCTGTCCTACTCTTTCAACATATTTTTTTGTTCCAGGATTTTCTAATAAATATGTGATTTCATCTTGTAACCTATTTATTTTATATTCAGCAAAATTTAAAGCACGATCGTAAATATCTTGTTTGTTGTGATTTGACATTTAATACCTCCAATTAGTTAAAACCACACCGAAGAGTAGCTCTTGGTGGTCCCCCTCGGGGGGGGGGGGGGGGGGGGGGCGGGGGGAAAAAGGGGGCCAAAAATAGATAGTTACAGCAGAATAATGGTTTATATTAAAAGA
>CAZJDC010000190.1:0-2397 GCA_964544715.1 uncultured Rickettsia sp.
AGATTTATAGCTCATTAGAGGATTTACAGATTGACTGAGATCAATATTTAAACTAATATAATAATATTATACCTCATTCTGGAAAGTTCTGTTGTGGAAAAATTCCTATGCAAACTTTTAAGGATAGTAAGAAATTAGCTGTTGACAAAAATAATGAAATATTGTATACATAAATATGTATGTGTCAGTCAAAATTTAACTGACAATCAGGTACAAAATTTATAGCATCTGTAAGATCAAATCTTGATTTTTACACAATTTATCGGTATATTTAATATACTAGTCCAAACTTTATCCCAGCCTTTTGCATGAATAATATTAGGACAAACCTTATACTTAACGCAACTAGATGAGCTAGCGTTTATATAAAGTTCTGTGATAAAAGTTGGAACTATCTTATCATCTACCCCTGAGAGATGTAGTTGAGGAATGTGACTAACTCGTTTTGCATAATTTATTGGATTTAATGATTTAGTTAGATAACCACGATAATTATGATACTTGTCAAATTTCTCAGTATCTAAATTACCAGCAATCGTTATAATATCTTTCACATTACTATTTTGGCTAGCAATTAATACAGTAATACCACCACCGCCTGAAAAGCCAACTAAGCTAAATTTCTGTCCATTATTAATAGTATTTATGACATCGTTAATTGAATTTACTACTTCATGGTTCATTCTTTTGTCTAACCAATAATCATGAATGCATTTTGCATTCATCTCTAAAGGAGTATATTGACAAGGTCTTGCTATATAAACAACATTCGGTCGCTTATCGATTGTAGCAAGTCTTAACAACATCGGATTAACAGGGGTAGGATTGTCAGAATCAACGCCTTTATCTGCAAGGTGCCCATCACCTTCAATATAAAATACAAAAGGTTGATTACGATCAGTAATACGCTGATAAGTTGTAAGAGTAAAATCACCACCTTTTACAAGTTGCTGCTGAAAATTATTTTGTTTAGCTATATCTTGTGAATATTTCAATCTACTCGCCACATTATTGGTAGTAGAACAACCAAAAAGTAGAACAGAAACCAAAAATATTATCCAAATAAAATTTTTCATAATGTATTTAATGGTTATTGGTAGATGATTTATATTGTCATACCGTGGTTTGTCCGGCTTGGTTGCATGGTCCGATTTTTCTCCTGTTATCTCGTAATTTATTCACGGGATCCAGTTAAAAATATCAATAATATTGATATTTTTAGTTATGTTTCTGGATACCGTGGATAAGCCAAGGTATGACAGCGAAGGCTTTTTCCAAGTCATACAACAAAGCCGGATAAAAACCACAACGGGATGACACAGTAGGACTTGCTTTTGATATACAAATTAAAACGGGATTTCGTCATCTAAATCACTGTGATCAAAAGAAGGCTTAGAATGCTTATATTCACTATGACCTGAATCTTGGAGACTAGAGCTAGCAGAATTTTTACTATCCAACAATATTAATTGTGAATTAAAATTTTGCAATACGATTTCCGTAGTATATTTTTCCACACCTGAGCTATCATTCCATTTACGGGTTTGTAACGAACCTTCTATATATAATTTACTACCTTTTTTAAGGTAGTTTTTTACAACAGATACCAGTCCCTCGTTAAATATCACTACTCTATGCCACTCGGTCTTTTCTTTTTTTTCACCAGTAACACGGTCTTTCCAAATGTCGGTGGTAGCTAAAGAAAGATTTGCTATTTCCTTTCCTTCTCCCGTAGTTCTAATTTCAGGATCACGTCCTAAATTGCCTATTAATGTCACTTTATTTAAACTACCTGCCATAGATTACCTATTTTAAAAATTTTATTATTGCAATAATAAAATAAAAGAGCCTATAATACTACAGTTTTTTTAAAATATCCTAAAATTTTTCAGTAAAAGTGATATGAACCAAGAATATATTAAGGTACGTGGTGCTAAAGAGCATAATCTAAAGAATATAAATGTTGATATTCCAAGGAATAAATTTGTCGTTATAACTGGTCTTAGCGGTTCCGGTAAATCTTCCTTAGCGTTTGATACGATTTATGCAGAGGGTCAAAGAAGATATGTTGAGAGCTTATCTTCATATGCAAGGCAATTTCTGCATTTACAAAATAAACCGAATGTCGAGTCTATTTCTGGATTATCGCCAGCTATTGCGATTGATCAGAAAACTACTTCTAAGAATCCACGTTCTACAGTTGGAACTATAACAGAAATTTACGACTATCTCAGGCTATTATATGCACGGGTTGGAATTCCTTATTCTCCAGCAACGGGTCTTCCTATACATAGTCAAACTGTTTCTGAAATGGTAGATATAATAAATGAATTACCTATGGGAACAAAAATATATTTGCTAGCTCCGATTGTCAGAGGGCAGTCAGGAATGGTCAGC
>CAZJDC010000191.1:0-2390 GCA_964544715.1 uncultured Rickettsia sp.
AAAGATATATTAAGCTATAAATTATCCAATTCTATGGATGCAACTCTTGTCACTGATGTCTTGAAGGATGCCCTTAATAAATATGCAGCTCAAAAGATATTTAATAGTGATCAAGGTAGTCAATATACTAGTCATGACCATATTCAGATATTGAAAGATAATAATATTCAAATCTCAATGAATGGAAAAGGCAGAAGTATTGATAATATCGTGATAGAGAGATTTTTTAGGACTATAAAATATAACTGTATATTTATTAATGATTTTAAAAATATTAAAGAGCTTAAGATAGGTATTGATACTTATCTGAAGAAGTACAATTATCAAAGATTTGATTCAAATATTGGTTATAAAAAACCTATGGATGTTTATCCAAATTATACAAAAAATTATTATCAAGTATCTGCTTAGAAAATGACAAAAATAGGAAACAAAATTTAATCAATTTTGTCTTGATTTTTCAGTCCAGTATATATAACATATGAACATGTAGGCGTAGAGGGTGTAATGGCTTTTGAGATACTTAAACATACTGATGAGCATAATAAGGTCTCAAATTTAGGTGTTGTGTAAGTATGAGTACTATATATCATATTCTTGATCATGTTCCTGCTATTTACAAAGAGGATATGGAAATAGAGTATGAAGATTTAGCAATGCAGATAATTAACTCTGGGAAGCTAAGGATAGATACCGATGATTGTTGTAACTTTGCAAGGTTTACAGATCCTGCTTTTAACATTAGTATGATGGTTAGCAAAGAAGAGCTAACAGAACCGCATTTAATTCCTAAAACCACAAGACTTTTTCAAACTCTATATAGAAATTCTGCCACCGATCAAAAAATAAAATCCGTCTTTGATAATTTAAAAAAGCAAATCCATAAACTACAGCCGGTCAAAAAAGAAGTAATGGAAATGCTAGCCCGTATTTTTGTGCAATCTGCTCACCCAATTGTCATAAGATGGTTACTTCTTGATAAAACAGAGATATTTATAACTTACTCTCATAATATCGGCGATATGATGGATATGGTTAACTGGCAGAAAGTAGGAGATAATAGCGGAATGCAAAGTACTAATGGTAAGGATGTAGCTATTTTTGTCTCATGCGGTGGTAATCCATTTGCCGAAAATAGTAAGGATCATCCGATATATGGCAGTGGCTGGCCTGCCGTTGCACGCTTGCAGATTATAGCAGCCCAAGAACTTGGGCATTTCTCTGATATAAAAAGAGATAATTCAGGCAGGCAAATTACCCGTCATTCGGCTAATTTTTCTTGTACTAAAGCTACTGACAAAGCACGTATTGCTCGCAAAAAAGATATAGAAAATTGTCGTAATTTACTGCTTAAATTACTTAAAGTAGGTATGAAAAAACAAATAGATTATGAAACAAAACTTAAATTTTATAATACTCATAAAGTAAGAGGCTTAAAAATTTTAGCAATAACTTTTATGATTTTTATATATAAATCTAGACTTTTAAAATATAGCAATAAGTATGATTTAGTTTTTGTCAGGAAATTTAAATCAGATAAATATATGGCATTAATGATTGATGCGATGTTTAAAGATATGCAATCAAATCTCTCGCCATCAGCTGATGTATATAAAAATAAAAATCCTGAAATTGAAGAAGCGGTAGCCTGTATTGAGGCATTGGCACGAGTACCTCAGCAGGCAATGAAATGGGGATATCTAACAACAAAAGAAACTATGCATGAGCTTTATAAGATATATTATAATGAGGTTATCCCATCATTAATCACTAGCTATGATGCAGTAACCGGTGAGAATTATAAACGTAGTTTAAAGAAAGCTAAAATTAGCTTATTAGATAAAATAAATATTTTTAACAAAAAAAAATTAGTACTAAAACCAGTTAGAGAACTATAGTTATGTTATATTGCTTTAATATAATAAAAAATTCAATTTTTAATTGAAATAATTATAATAATGATATATTTATATTATATAATATCATTATTACTTATGTCCAAAAAACTTAAACACGACGAAATTATCCGAAGTACATGTGAGAATCCTCTAGTTGCTAAAGAATTTTTTAATATGCACTTACCGCCTCATATATAAAATCTGATTTCTCTTGAAAACCTTATGAGCATAGATTTTACAGAAATATTGTACTACATCGATGATTCTTTCCAAGAATTGGATAAGCAAAAAAACTCAATGACTCAAAATAACAACAAATCTGGTCCTAAAAAGATACTTAATAGAAGTGAGTTAATATGTAAACCTTTAGATTTGATCTGACATAGTAAGGGTAAAATTAGAATAGTTTATTGTGAAGTAATCTTATGATTGCTTTATAAGAACTATTATTTGAAGCAAATATGGATTCATCATCAAAGAGATTTTCACTTA
>CAZJDC010000192.1:0-2385 GCA_964544715.1 uncultured Rickettsia sp.
ACAGTATTCACATATTGCAAAATCATGCCAAAATAATTGGCAGAATTTGATAATTTTTTACAATACCCAGAGGTAATTAGGAAAATTATTTATACAACTAATGCGATTGAAGGATTAAATAGCCAATTACGCAAAGTAACTAATAACAAAATGGTTTTTCCTAACGATGACTCTGTTTTTAAGACTTTATACTTGATTATATTACGCGAAAATGGACTATGCCTATCCGCAATTGGGGAGAGGCCATGGCTCACTTTTTGATAAAATTTGAAGGTCAAATTTAATGCCTATTTAAAAATGTCCACACTTATTGCGACAGATCCCTTATTGCTGGAATTTACAATTTTGCACTCAAATTACTAGTTTCGAAAGAGGTCTATTCTTCATATTAACCTCATGTAAGTTGTTTTTATTCATTCATTTTATGCTTAACTATTTTCACAACTTACACAAACTTTTTGACACCTTCCTAAAATCTAAAAACATAGTACTTTTTGAGACTAATTTACTTCACTTGACGGGGGGTACCACTTACAACACCAAAATCTTACAGTCTCATGATTTAGTATAACCCCTCGGGTACTCCAAAGATGCCTTTTGTACATATCTCTATCACTATTATTGAACCGATGGTATAACCCACACTGCGTCGTGGCTAATAATGCTTACTGGAAAACGATGTCTCTTTGGAACTTGTGTAATATGCATAGAGTTATGATGTAGTGATCAATTATTACGCTATGCTATAAATAACACTCAATACTTAATTTATACTTCGCTTAACTTGACGGTGCCCCTTTTTCAGCTTCTAATAATAGAAATATATTAGATTTTTTTATAATACTGAGTTCTCTATCAGTAAAAGCTTGTAAGGCAATATCATCTAGAAATAAATCATATTTTCTAATATGGTTAAAACCGATTTGTTCCATTAAGTGTTTTATAGTCTCTAAATTTCTTTGGTAGGAGGTTATAATACAATTTTCTGTTATTTCTATTTGTATAGGACAACCATCAGTATATTTATAATTTTTGGTTAAAGATTTTACAGGAAGTTTGAGTATATTAAAAACTTCTGAATAAAATGAAGCACTTAAAATATCTAAAGTACATATTATAACTTTTCCATTTTTTTTTAAACATTTATAACAATTCTCAAGAAATGTTTTTAATTTATCAAGAGTTTCTATATACAATATTACAAACACAGTATAAATAATATCATATTTATCATGCCCCAAAATTACAGAACTATTAGTATTAGAAAAATCCAAAACATAATATTCAATATTATTGTTTTTTATAGTTTCTTTACATAATTTTATCTGATGTGTGGAAATATCACAGCCTACTAACTTTGACGGATTATGTTTAGAAATGATTTCTAAATATCTACCAAATCCACAACCTACTTCTAATATGGTTTTTCCTTTTACATTTCCTATAAGATTCATAATATGAGGATTAACAATATAATTATTATTCCTTAATTTAGCAGTTTTTTTATAAGCATCACTAATAGTTTTTAATTGCCAATTTTTCATTATAACTCTTTTTATAAGTGTTATGTTATATGCATTTTAGCTGAAAATATTATCAATAATAGAATTATTGATATATTCTCCTTTAGAATATTTTTTTAGTAATTCTTCATTAATGAAATCTTCTATTGAATTTATATTCGATAATAATCTATTACTAATCGAGATATCTTTTTTGGAGTTACTGATTAATGTTTGTATTACTAATTTTTGTATTTTAGGATGTAGCATATACTCTTAAGGTTCTAGTTTATATTTCTCTATGAGCTGAGATGTTGCTTGAATAATTCCTCTAAGTAATACTCCGCGAGTAAGTTGGATATCTTCAGCAGGTACCGAGTGACCAAAATTATCAAAATTTATTGGGTACCCACCTTTTAATATTTTGATAAAACCTCCTTTTATTGGATATTTAATATCTTCTAATATATTTAAACTCTTATATGCCAAATTCTTGTGGATAACTTTCAATAAAGAGTTAAATTCCATATCTTGTGATGAGCAACTTATTAGATAATAAGTACCATATAGTTCATGTAAGTCAAGAGATGTAGTAATATCGGTACCTTGTACAGCCCAAAATATAATTTGTTTTTTGAAATAATAGTTATATATTATCAGTGACTTTGACACCACCTATAAGGTGTCATTTTTCTATCTCTTTATCATATACTATTATTGTTTGAATAGCTAACAGCTCTTGAATAATGCTTCGTCCTATTACCCCAAGCCCCACTATTCCATATACCAGATTATTGGAATTTAAGGGTAAAACTTGTTTTAATGTCTCCCTACGGGGATCAAAAATCCCTCGCCTTTAGGCGAAGGGAAGTTATAATGAAGT
>CAZJDC010000193.1:0-2359 GCA_964544715.1 uncultured Rickettsia sp.
TGTTATTTTTATTCTTAACGCTTTTTACAACTTACACAAACTTTCTGACACCCTAAAGTTGACATTTGATCTGACATCTCCGCTTACAGAGCTCTTTCTAAAATGCCATTGGTTAAATTCCTTAATTAATCCATCCTGACTAAGAACTGTCTTAAAATCTACTCCTCCTTCTATCAGTAGATCTATTGCTGCATTTATTTTTTTATTCTGTTCTATCTGCATTCCTGTTACCTATATTGTTAATTACTTCTTAATATAGGCTCAACAATAATTTACACAATCATTGGCAACAGACTCGGGTGTGTTGCATCACGCATATAACCATTAATACCGAAAAAATGATCACATCTTGCTGATTCTTTTATAACTAAAACACCAATAACATCAGTATCGGAATTATCTACAAAATTAGATTGCTTACTTATATCTATTTAAACATGATTTTACCTCTTAGGTTTCCAGCAAAATGAAGATAAGTATTATGTATATATTGAACAGGAAAGTAGTTTTTTAATATTTGAAAAGATGGAGTAATAACATTATATAATAAAATAAGTAAGCAAGCTGCTGATAATAATTTGGTAACAAAAGACTTAGTATCGGAAGCAGCAAAAGATTTGAGAGTATAAAGACAAGTCAATAAGCTAAAAATTATCCATATTATTAATTTAATACTTGTAAGTTCATAAACTTTGTTTAAATCTGTTGAAAAAAAATTACCAATGACTTCTTTAGTAGGAGTTATTTTAAAGAAAACAATATAATAGCTAGCTATTGCAGAAGTTATAAATAGAAAACACGAGCCATATTTTAACGATAATCTATGTACGCTAAGACCCAAAAATGCTATAAAAGACAATATATAAATATAGCAAAAATCTTTTGATAGTTCTAATATTCCTCTAAAGATTGTTGCTTTATAATAAGCAAATTTATAAATTAATATTGCACTATCAAATAATAAGCAGTACATAAAGGCTAAAATTGCCGATAATTTAATTAATTTGATATCTAAATGTTTTTGAATATTTTTTAACATACAATATAAGTAATTATATAAATATTGTACACACAACCTATCATGATTATAAATAATCTTCAAGAATTTTATCGGCTTTTATTACCAAATGCACCTCTTATGTCTATTGATTACGGCACAAAAAAAATAGGTATTGCTATATCTAATCAAGAACATAGCATAGCTATGCCACTAAGTGTTATAACTGAAGTGAGTAAAAAAGCGATTATTTCTGCTTTACTTGATAAAATTGAACAATATAAAGTTTGTGGTATTGTAATAGGGTTGCCGATTGATATGAGTGGAGTACAAACAGAGCAGTCATATATAGTGATAAAATTTGCCGAAGAATTGACAAAATCCATAAATTTACCTATATATCTACAAGACGAACGTCTTACTACAAAAGCCGCAAATAATTTTCTAAAATCATTCGGTATTAAACGAAAAGAACGTAATAATAACGATGATGCAGTAGCAGCTAGTATGATCTTAGAGACAGTTCTTGATTCTATTAACAAACTTTAAATGCGAGTCCCATGCATCATGGAATATGGGACAATTTGCTAACCTAAAAAAATATGAATCTATTTTATAGTATAAAATAATTATTTTAGAATATAAAAACAGCTGGAAAAAAATTTAAAGGTAATCCTCCCTAAAAACTTCTTGATAAAATTCAAGATTTAAACACTACAGTAAAGAATCCTATAGATATTGATGAAATAAAACAAGGTATTTATTACGCTCGTAAATATCATGCTCCCCAAATGCGTCAATCAGGTGATCCATACTATTCGCACTATATTACAGTCACTATAATGCTTATAGAATTTGTAGCGTGTATGATGGTACCCCAAAAGATGCACAATACTATTATGCTATAAGCTGCATTGCTTCAGGATACTATCGAAGATACGGAACTTACTGAAAAAATGATTACTGAGATTTTCGGTGCCGAAGTTGCAAAGCATGTAGAAGATCTAACTAGACAGGAGTTTTGCACTTAGCAAAATTGCTTATCAGTTAAAAGCCATCTAATGTTGTTCTGAATTGATGTTTTGATAACTTCCCAAGTTTGTTGATATAAAGTAATTTTTTCATTTATCCTACTTTTATTCATATCAAGCCATGCCAATACGGCAAGGAAAATATGATTTCTTTGAGCTTGACCCGTGCCTGACTGACATCGTTCAATACCATAAGTTTGTTTTAATTCTCGATGATAAACTTCTATAGACCAACGTGCCTTAACAATTTTCTCTATTTGCTCATATGCAGGATTTTCTAAATTAGTTGTTATGTAATCAATGCGACCATTTTTTGTCACAAACCTAAATA
>CAZJDC010000194.1:0-2355 GCA_964544715.1 uncultured Rickettsia sp.
ATATTATTTTCAATAACCTATCAACTCTTTGCTAATTCTGTAAAAATACTACCTTCGTTTACAACCTGCATCTTTTAACTAATTTATAACCAAAGTACTATTATCAATTACTAGTAACCCACTATTTATCAGCTATACAGAACCATGGTGAATACGAAACTAGCGTTAAAACAGAAATTTTTTAGTAAAATTTAATAAAAATTAAAACAATTTTTAATTGTAGTACAAATATTAAAATTTTTTTATGAAAATTTGATTTAATCATAGATTATGGGGGGTAATATTTTTGGCGGATGGACCAGCTAAAGCTTATTTGTAAAACACTACACTCAATCTGAGAGATAGGGATTGATTAAGCAGCAAAAGAGCTGTCAGACAAGTAAGAATTAATAGACTTATCTTGAGCAATTTTAATGCTTTCTTTGAAAGTTTGCATAGGAGTTTTTCCATAACAGAGATTTTTAGAATGAGGTCTAGTATTATTATACTGGTTTAAATATTGATATAAGTCAATCTGTAAATCCTCTAATGAGCTATAAATCTTTTTACGGAAGACTATATCATAACACTCATCTTTTAAAGTTCTATGTAATCTTTTACATATTCCATTAGTTTGAGGAGCACGAGCTTTAGTTTTAGTATGATCAATATTTTCTATAGCCAAATATAACTCAAAAGCATGATGTTCTACCTTGCCCCAATCTTCCGTGCCTCTATCTGTAAGGATTATAATTAGAAGTACATCATGATTATTCAAGAAAGGTATTACCTTATCATTTAAAATATCAGCAGATGTTATGGCAGATTGGATCAGTATAGAGTTTGCAAATAGCTACTCTAGAATAAGTGTCAATAAAGGTTTTGTTTGTATATTCTACCTATTCCTTTCATATTCACCGACATAATAGGTGTCTTGTGCCCCAAGGTAATCTGGATGCTGAGTATCGCTTTCTCCATGTTCCTACTTTAATTTGTTTTGCTTTTTCTAGAGTAGCTAGTTGTTCTTCTGTCAGTAAGATACCGTCCTGTGCAGAGATGTTTCTAAAGCTTTGAGGTGTTGCTTTAGAGTCTCAAGATTCATTGCGTAGCCAGATAGAACGTACACCACTAGACGAAACTATAATACCTTGCCTCATTAGTACTTGGCTTGCACGAAGCTGATCAAGAGCCGGATTTTCTATAGCAAAATTTATTACTGCTTGTTTCTAAGTTCTATAACTACTTTTCATCAACCCTTTTCTTAACTATATTATAATTCTTCATTAGATAATTAAATTCTGCACCATAAATAAATATCATATTAATAATATAGAAAAAGATTAGTGTAACTATTATACTACCAAGAGATCCATACATTAAATTCAGTTGGTTATAATAAACTATATAAGTTGAAAGTAAGTAACCGCTTATTACCCATAATATTACTGTTAATAAAGCTCCTGGAAATACATCTATAAAGTTTAGTTTTACATTAGGTAATATATAGTATAAAGAGGCAGATCCTAAAAATAATAAAACTAAGATTAAAACATATCTTACAAAGTTTAAAATATTTTTATATTGTTCTATAGCGTCTAATAGTATTGGTATTTTTGTAAAAACTATTGGAATACATACTAACAGAAACATGGTGAAAGTAATTAAAATACTAATCACAAGGAATTGTAAAATACTAAGTAATCGTCTTCTTATGTAAGGGGGAGGGGATTTAATTTCATATACACGATTTAAAATGGTTCTTAAGCATTCTACAAAGGAAGAGGCTGTCCAAACACTACCTACGATAGCAAGATTCATTAAACTTTGTGGTGGTACACTTAATAGTTCTTTTATTCTTTTTTCGATTGATTCCGTTGCTCGCTCTGGCATACTTTCTAAAAAAATTTGTATAAAATTTTGTCCCAGTTCTGAAGCTCCTAAAAAGCTTGTTAAAGCGAGTAAAAATACTAAAAAAGGAAAAATAGATAAAAGTACCATGAATGACATATACCCAGAATGTTCTACTCCATCATGCTCTATTATTTTAAATAATGCGACATAAAGACAATTAAATATTTTTTTCATTAAATCAATTTTTAAAAATTAGTTAAAATATTACTTTTTTATTAAGTTGCAATCTTATAAAGATTTAAATCTAAAAAACACATTATACTTTTATATAGAATACTTCTATTATAAATTTAATATACTAATTTAGTATATTAATATAAAAATTAAATTTGTCTTTAAATAAGAATATCTTTTATTATTACAAATATATCCTCACTACATGAAAATTGTTAGATATAGAGGATTAAATGGTTGAATATTAATTATTATTGGTGATGATAAAGGGACAAATACTTGGTTCATATA
>CAZJDC010000195.1:0-2338 GCA_964544715.1 uncultured Rickettsia sp.
TTTCTACTCTTAATACATTTATACTTATTTTACAAATTTTGCGTAAGGTGAGTTGGTAAATATATATATTTTTTTTTCATAAAAAGAGTATGGAAATTTCCAAATCTTCTATTATACTCAAATCATTATAATATAAATAAACGATTATCATGGCTTTAATAAACATCAAAGCACCAGAAAATATAATATTAAAACCACGTATCACAGTTTTTGGTGTTGGTGGTGCAGGTAGTAATGCAGTAAATAATATGATTGCTGCTAATCTGCAAGGAGCTAATTTTGTAGTAGCTAATACTGATGCACAATCATTAGAATATTCTCGTTGTGAAAATAAAATACAACTCGGCGTCTCCACAACTAGAGGTCTTGGGGCTGGAGCTGCTCCTGAAGTTGGAGCAGCAGCTGCACAAGAATCAGAAAATGAAATTCACAATTATCTAGAAAATAGTAACATGGTGTTTATTACGGCAGGTATGGGTGGCGGCACTGGCACCGGCTCTGCACCCGTTATCGCACGAATTGCTAAGGAACTCGAAATTCTAACAGTCGGCGTAGTAACTAAGCCTTTTCATTTTGAGGGCGGACATCGTATGAAAACTGCCGATAAAGGAATTATAGATTTACAACAATTTGTTGATACTTTAATCGTGATACCAAATCAAAATTTATTTCGTATTGCTAATGAACAAACTACTTTTGCTGATGCTTTTAAAATGGCAGATGATGTACTGCATGCTGGGGTTAGAGGTGTAACGGATTTAATGATTATGCCGGGGCTTATCAATCTTGACTTTGCTGATATCAAAGCAGTTATGAGCGAAATGGGTAAAGCTATGATGGGTACAGGCGAGGCTGGTGGTGAGGATAGAGCTACTAAAGCAGCAGAATCTGCAATCTCTAATCCCTTACTTGATCATAGTTCAATGTGTGGTGCTAGAGGTGTATTAATTAATATTACTGGTGGACCAGATATGACTTTATTTGAAGTTGATAGTGCTGCTAATAGAATTAGAGAAGAAGTAAATAATAAAGATGCTAATATTATTTTTGGTTCAACATTTAATCCTGAACTAAAAGGAATTATTAGAGTATCAGTTGTTGCAACTGGTATTGATGCAGATAAAATACCGCTTTATAAGCCTACTAATTCTGGAAATGTAGACTTATCTACCGAAGAAGATGAGGATGCAAAACTTAGAGCTCAGTATACTCAAGGAAATCAACCTGTTCATATTGAAGAAATTCCTAACTTTAACAGTTATAGTAACGAAAAAGCAGAAATTACTGACTCTCTAGACCAAAAACCTAATCCAATTGAAGATGACATGGAACCAATGGTAAGTATTACTAATGATGATGTAAAAACTCCTAAATCATCTTTCTTTTTAAGAATGTGGGGATCACTACGCACACAAAATAACAATCAAATCCCAGAACGAAAAAATGTTGTAGTTAGTATGCCTGCTGAAGATACTAAAGAATCTGACATTCACGATATACCAGCTGTCTTGAGAAAAAAAAGGGATTAGAGAGCGTCGTTCCCGTTTAAGGCTTGCTCGCGTGGATCAATTTTTCCTCTGTCATCCCACGACTTGATTGCAGCGGTAACAACATAGGAACTTTAAATATCGCAAAAGAATAAATCGTATGAAGATTATATCTTCTCTTATATTATACTTTCTTAGTACTAATTTATTAGCTAATAATAATTAAGTCATTAAAATACATTGTACTCTATCTTGAGCCTATCAATGACCAAAAATGTTATGTAATTTATTTACCTAAGAAACCTAATGAGGAAAATTTAAAAGTAAAGTTATAAGCAACACAAGAAGCTATGAAAGATTGTAATCCAGTTTGGTTTGGTGGTAAGTTGGAGGCAAAAACTTTAGAAGGATGGGGATATAATTATTACGTGATCAGAGCTGGCAATCATACTTTAAGTACAATGATGGTATGTCCGAACGTAAAAGAAACCATGCAACGAGTCAATGTATCTTGAGGCGATCAGACATTTATACGATATAATAGCAAATTACCTATCGTAGTTTATACTCAAAAAGATGTTAAGTTACAGTACGTTATTTAGCGTCAAGATGATATAGTCCGTCCGCCAAAACTCTACGAGCTTTATAGGCAATAGGTTTTTATATCAAAAAGAATACAAGAATCCATAAGAAAATGGTAAGACATGGTCATAAACCATATGGATTTCAGTCAATATGCCAATCGAGAATATTATCAAATCACAAAAACAAAGAAAACTTTTTGGTTATAAATTACAAGAAGAATTAAACTCAAATAATAAGCTATATAAATTAAGAGAATTAATGAATTT
>CAZJDC010000196.1:0-2313 GCA_964544715.1 uncultured Rickettsia sp.
TAATTTTCACTTTGACTGTAGAAGTTTAGAGATTGTAACTCTTTTTGCATGACCTAAGCTTTTAAGGCTAACATTTTCAAGCTTCATGCCTAAATCTTCAGTTATAAGCTCACCATTAGTTAGAATAGCAATATCTTCCATCATCGCTTTTCTTCTATCACCAAAACCTGGAGATTTTACAGCTGCAACCTTTAAACCACCACGCAATCTATTTACTACTAAAGTTGCAAGAGCTTCGCCTTCAACATCTTCAGCGATAATTAATAAAGGACGTTGTGATTGTACCACTGCTTCAAGGATAGGCAGCATTGGTTGTAGATTTGATAATTTTTTCTCGAATAACAAGATGTAAGGGTTTTCAAGTTCAGCAACCATTTTCTCAGGATTTGTTACAAAATATGGTGATAAATATCCTCTATCAAACATCATACCTTTAACTACGTCAACATCAAAGCTAAAGTTCTTTGCTTCTTCAACAGTGATTACGCCTTCTTTGCCTACTTCTTTCATGGCTTGAGCGATTTTCTCACCAATTTCTTTATCGCCGTTTGAGGAGATAGTACCAACTTGAGCTATTTCTTCTTGGCTATCAATTTTTTTACTAGCTTTTTTAACTTCTTCTAATACGGTATTTACCGCTAAATCCATACCACGTTTTAAATCCATTGGGTTATAACCAGCAACAACCAGCTTATTGCCTTCACGTGCCAAAGCTCTAGCAAGAACAGTTGCTGTAGTTGTTCCATCACCTGCAACTTCAGCGGCTTTAGTAGCAGCTGATTTTAATAATTGAGCACCAGCATTTCTAATTTTATCTTTTAATTCAACAGATTTTGCTACTGTAACACCATCTTTGGTAATTTTTGGTGCACCAAATGATTGTTCGATAAGTACATTTCTTCCTTTTGGACCTAAAGTAACTTTGACTGCATCAGCTAAAATATCAATCCCTTCTAGCATTTGTGTACGTGCTTTTGATCCGTGTTTAATAAGTTTTGTTGCCATATTCTAAATTCTCCTTAAAACAATTAATTAATTAATAATACCAAAGACATCACTTTCTTTCATTACGATCAGCTCTTCACCATTAACTTTAATTTCAGAACCAGCCCATTTACCATATAGAACTTTATCACCTACTTTTAATTCTAAAGGATGAACTTCACCTTTTTCATTACGAATGCCTTTGCCAACTGCTACGACTTCACCTTGCATTGGTTTTTCTTTAGCAGTATCCGGAATAATAATTCCGCCCTTAGTTTTTTCTTCATGTTCGATAGGCTTTATTGCAATTCTATCGTATAATGGTTTAAAAGACATGCTGACCTCCATATATAAATCTTTTAATGTACATACTATATATGTTTTATTTTCATTAGTTCAAGAGGTAAAAATAAAATTTTTTTGGTTACTAAATCTAAGGCTAAAATTTATTTGCTTAATGACTTGAGATTTAATATTGTAAGTAATGTATAATGCATTATAATATACCTCTCAACCTTTAGTCTTTAAATTGGTTAAATTAAGCAAAAACTTATAAGCTTTATAATTAAAATAAATAATAATTTTATTTTGAAATAGGGCGAAGGAATGACTAAGATCTTGATAGTCTCTTGGGAGGTACAAACCTCCATCTTCCAGATGGAAGAAGCTTTAGCTTGTCATGTGTGTTATGATGCATCAGCATCATAACACACATGACACATTAACAGCAGGAAATCCCATACAGTTTACTATCATCGCTATCACATTAGTATGGATTACAAAGTATCGATATAAGGTATTAACTTATAATATAAAAAAGATGATTCGAAAAATTATTGCACAGGTTGCAACAGAGTGAGGTATTAAAATAGAAAATGGAGTAGTATCAAGCGATCATATACACATTTTTGCTAATATTCCACCTCATATAAGAATCTGTGAATTTGTACAAAAAGCAAAAGGCAGATCTGCAAAGAAGATGCAAGAAGAATTGCCAATATTAAAACAAAAGTACTGGGGTAGACATTTGTGGGCACGGGGTTACTTTAGTGCTACTGGTGGTAATGTGACTGATGATATAATTAATGAATATATTAATCAGCATACTGATGCACATGAATCAGACATGATTTCTAACATAAAACTCGAATAAGCTTTAACTTGATATGTGACTTCTAGTCGCTAGAATCAAACTTTTATCTGAGAGATGAAAGTGGTTGATTTATCCACCCAAATTATTTTTCCGCTAACTAATTAACGCGAGTTTCGTATTGACCATGGTTCTGTATAGCTGATAAATAGTGGGTTACGGGTATATTGATAATAGTA
>CAZJDC010000197.1:0-2241 GCA_964544715.1 uncultured Rickettsia sp.
TAATTTAGTATCTGATATGCCTATAATTGCAGGTTTTACAACTTTCTTTAAAGTCATAGTTGCTTAGAATATAATATTAAATTTGTAACAAAATACACATGATCTCCAAATCATCGGTAAGGATTTTTTGTAGTTGGAGGGATAAATTATTAAAATTAATAAGCAGTATATCTATAATATTATTAATATTAACATTTGGAAATAAATTAAAAATATTTTTATCGATGTTTAAGTGCTTTTAAAATAATTCAAAATTATTTAATATAGAATATTTTCTATTTTATAATTAGATAAGCTTGGAATTTTTGTTTCTAAATACCTTAATTGGTATAACGCAATGTTTAAAAACTTTGTTATTTCGCTAGGTTAATAGTATTTTTTTAGTCATTGTCATTAATCAAAGCTTTTAACTTAGAAGATGGACCAAAACATAATATATTCTTTGGTTTCTATAGTGATTGGAGATTTGTTATGAAAATTTATTCTGGGACGAGAATTTTTATGTTTAACTTCAAAATTACCAAAGTTTTTTAAAATTAATTTCTGTTCTTTTTCGATCTCTAAAATATTAGAAAAAACTGCATTAACTATCTCTTTGCATAAGCTTCTTGAAAAGCCTAATTCAGTATTTAACATAAAAGAAATTTTGTCTTTAGTATATAGTCATAGCATACAAATCAATTATATGAGTGTAGTATAGCTTATAGCATGCTTAACTTATTAAAGTCAAATATATGTAATTAGCTGGTTTTATGAAAATGAACCGTTGTTCCGTCATTGCAAGGAAAAACTAACGTTGTTGCATGGTGCGAAAAGCCCATTCGGTGTTATCCCATGGCTTGTCCACGGGATTCAGTTAAAAATACATTAGTTACGACTTTGCTTTTTCTGCGTTGTGTTCGTTAATATTTTTGTTTAATGTATCTAATTTATCAATAATAACTTGACGCATTTTTTCTTGTTGTTTAGTGCCAGCTTTTTTATATTCTTCAATCTTTTCATTAACATCGTCTAAAGCTTTTTGTAATTCTTTTCCTTTTTCATCTTTTACTGCTGCAATAGTTTGTGACATTTTATTATAAGTATCACTTAAAGTTTGATTAAACTTTTCACTACCATTTTTTGCTAAATCTTTAAAATTTTCTTTTAACTCTTCTAATTTTTGAGTAATTGTTTTTGTTTTTTGCTCTGCTACTTCTTGTGCTTGTGTTTCATTTTTCATTGCATCATCAGCAAAAGTATTAGGGGTTAATAATAACGTAGCAGCAGTTGCAAATGTTACTAAAATTTTTTTCATGATATTCTCCGATCATTAATGTTATTATTTATATTATATCGTTCAAATTTCCCACTAAATTATCCAACATTTCTATGTTTCCATAAAATCGTTTTGAAAATAGTTAATAAAAATTAAACTTAGATATTCTAGATATAAATAATAAAATAATCCGATAAAAAAGCAATATGATAAAAAATAATTTTAAAAAAACATATTTTAATATAAGATGATTACCTACGTTAGGTCCTCTGAACCTAATAATTAAATATGGAAATTTTATGACATTAGAAATAGGAAAAAAAGCTCATGATTTATCTTTGCATGTAGGCAAAGAGAAAGTAATTAAATTATCTGATTTAAAAGGCAAATTTGTTGTACTATATTTTTACCCAAAAGATGATACACCTGGATGTACTTTAGAAGCACAAGATTTTAATAAATTAAAATCAGAATTTGATAAGCTTAATACAGTAATTATCGGAGTTTCAAAAGATAAACTCGACTCTCATGATAAGTTTAAAGAAAAATATTGCTTAGAATTTGATTTAGCTTCAGATGCAAATTCAAATTTATGCGAACAATATGGTGTATGGTTAGAAAAATCAATGTTTGGTAAAAAATATATGGGCATAGATAGAGCAACTTTCTTACTTGATAAGGAGAGTGTTGTTAAGCATATTTGGCGTTCTGTCAACGCTAAAGGACATGCTCAGGAAGTATTAGATAAGCTAAAATCACTACAATAATTATAATAAACGAGGATTAGCTGACTGGATCCCATGGTGACATTGCCCGTGTGGATCATTTCTCCCTGTCATGTTGTGCTACTAGTCCGTCCGCTAAAACTCTATGAGCCTTATAGGCAATAAGGTTTTTATATCACAAAGAATACAATAATCCATAAGAAAAATGGTAAGATATGGTCATAAACCATATGGATTTCAGTCAATATGCCAATAGAG
>CAZJDC010000198.1:0-2240 GCA_964544715.1 uncultured Rickettsia sp.
ATTTTTTTATCTGTATTTTTAATACGTTATTTTGATTAAATGTAAGATTAAATGTTAACTTTTATAGTTTAAGATTAAGAATTAAGTAAGAAAAATTGCCGGTGATATAGTCACTACCTGATTTAACTTAAGCTATAAAATAGCCACGTCAAGGATTTGCCATTCTTCGCAATGACATTTTTTATTTATATAACACCGATCAAGCTAGAAATATCAAGTACCGCTTTAAATTATCATTGACTAATTACTAATATAGTAATATACTACAATAGATAATTTATTAATTTTTAAAGAGATATTTTTCAATGTTCGCAGTTATAAAAGCAGGTGGAAAACAATATAAAGTAGACCAAAACAGCGTTATTAAAGTCGAAAAAATTGAAGGTGAGCTTGGCTCTAAAATTCAGCTGAATCAGGTTTTAATGATGGGTGAGTATTCAAAGCCTTCTTTTATCGGTACTCCATTAGTCAAAGGAGCTATTGTTACAGCTGAAATTACTAACCAGCTTAGAGATAATAAAATTATAGTTTTTAAGAAAAAACGTAGGAAAAATTATCGTCGTAAAGCTGGTCATCGTCAGGAATTGACAGAGCTAAAAATATTAGATATTACAAAACAATAATAGACTTTTTGTAAAAGTTTGATAATTAAAAAGGAATCATAAGATGGCAACCAAAAAAGCTGGTGGTAGTTCTAGGAACGGAAGAGATTCAGCCGGTCGAAGACTCGGCATTAAGAAAGCCGATGGACAATATGTAATACCTGGCAATATTATAGTGAGACAACGTGGAACAAAAATTCATCCTGGAAAAAATGTAGGGCTTGGAAAAGATCATACTATTTTCGCTTTAACATCAGGAAGAGTAGAATTTTTAACTAAACGTGATTATAAAATAGTAAACGTTACAGCAATCGCTGGTGCATAATTAATGTTTTACTGAATTGTTTGTCATGCCGTTGTGACATTTGTACGTAGATCAAAAAACACCCTCGGCGTATCATCCCGTGGATTGTCCATGGGCTCCGGAAAAAAATACAAAAAGCTTGCTTTCTCTCGCTTTATACTGGATCTAGTTCCCCCCCAAGCCCACGGGATGAAAGAGGCGAAACTAATCTATGCAACAACGTACCTGTGGCTTGGGAACTGAGGTCCAGTTAAAAAATACTAATAGTATTATTATTTTTACTGAATCACGGAATAACAGTAAAAAAATCGAGCCATGTTAAGAAACTCTTTGCTTCTTATAATGACAAAAAAAAATAAACAATGTAAAGAGCACAAGCCTAGACGATAATTAATACCTCACAAAACAGTAATAATAGGCTTCTATATATGGCCTTAATAATTCAAAAATTCGGTGGCACTTCCGTTGCAACTATTGACAGAATAAAAAAAATCATTCCTATAATAAAAGCTGAAATAGCTCAAAATAATCAAGTAATTATTGTGGTTTCTGCTATGGCAGGGGTCACTAATCAACTTGTTACATTATGTAATGAAGTATCAAGTCTTAACAAATCATATCAACTCGCAGAATATGATGTAGCACTTTCTAGTGGTGAGATAGTTACAGCTTCATTACTCGCACTTGCTCTTCAAGAAGAAAATATAAATGCTAGATCATTTTTGGCGTGGCAATTACCAATTTTGACAAATGGTAATCACAGTAAAGCTTTAGTAGAATCAGTTGGGACAGACTTATTGAACGAATGTTTACAACGAAATATTATTCCTATAATTGCCGGTTTTCAAGGAATCAATAAACATAACAGATTAGTTACATTAGGTAGAGGCGGTTCTGATACTACCGCTGCTTTAATTGCTGCAGCTATGAAAGCTGATAGATGTGATATTTATACGGATGTAGAAGGAGTATTTGCTGTTGATCCACGAATTATTCCAAAAGCACAAAAAATAGATAAGATAGACTTTTCAGAAATGCTAGAGCTAGCATTAAGTGGAGCAAAAGTATTACATCCAAGAGCAGCAGAAATAGTCATGCGGTATCAAGTAGATATGCGTATTCTCTCAACTTTTGCACCAGAAGCAGGTTGCACGTTAATCACTTCAAAAGATAAGATTATGGAAAAAAGAATAATTAGCGGCATTACTTCTAATAAAAATTTATTACATCTAACTATAGAAAGTTCTTCGTTAGATTTTATTCAAGTTGCAAGTATCATCGCACAAAATAATAATCATGTTGAGTTAATGCAAGAAAAGTCATTGGCTATAAGT
>CAZJDC010000199.1:0-2236 GCA_964544715.1 uncultured Rickettsia sp.
AATTATATTATTGTTAATATAACCTATCCTAGAAATTTATACTCTTAGTGAGACAACACCTAAGATATGCCAACTCTTTATTTATAGCAGTATACGCCACTAATAAATGAATAGAATTGTAGAAACAATAAAAACAAAGCAATTAATCAGAAACTTTTATTGCATTTAATTTATTATATAGCTTGTAAATAGACTGTTCAGCATCGTTAATTTTTCTATTAACTACTTTCAATAATTTTTTTGAAGGTTCTCCAGTGATTTGTGCAGTAGAGCTGATCTGTTCTGCTAAATTTTTAAGAGATTCTTGTATTTCTACAAATGACTTGCTAAACTGCTCTTTAATTGCAATAGATGACTCTTCAAGTTCCTTAGTTTTTAAATATAAGTTTTCTAAGAGTTGCTCTACTTTAGCTTGCATCAAGTTTAGTTTTTGCTTTTCTTTTTCACTAAGATAACTTAATGTTTCTTGCATTTTTGCTTGGACTCTTACTTTTGTAGTACGTTCAAGTTCTGAAGCTAGCCCAATTTTACTCATCAGGAATATTATCCATTTGTGAACATCAAAATGATACCATTTTGCACCGTTACGATAATCTGCAGGGAAAGCATGGTGATAATTATGCCAATTTTCTCCAAGTAAAAACAAAGCCATCCACCAAATATCTCCAGCAGTTCCTTTATAATACTGTTTACTACCTACAAAGTGGCATAAAGAATTTACACAATAAGTTGCTTGTTGTTGCAAAAATCTACCAAGCCCCATAAATAGAAATCCCATATATGCCGAATGCAGAGTACCACCAACTAAATAACCTATAATTAATGGTACAGCTATATTCATAAAGGCTGCTATTTGCCAATAATATCTTAACTGCCACTTTAATAAACTGTTTTTACCAAGTTTAACCCAAGTAATACGATCGATAGATTTATAGCTGCCTTGCCCAACTAACATCCAACCTATATGAGACCAAATAAAACCTAAAACCCTATTTTCAAATTTTAAAGGACTATGCGGATCTTGATCTGTATCCGTTTTAGCATGGTGCTTATAGTGATTTGAAGCCCAAGATAAAGCAGGTCCTTGCAGGGTTCCGGCAGATAGTACAACTAAAACAAACTCAGCATACTTATTTATTATCTTATAAGAATGATGAGACCATAATCTATGCAATCCAATTCCAACGGTAATATTATTAACATAATAACTGCTGATCAGGACAATAATTTCAGTCCAACCTATTCCATAATTGGATACATATTTAACTAAAAGCGATATTAGGATAAGAGGATAAATGATTAATGCAAAAAATGCAGGCTTATTTATTTTACTTAGCATAAAGTTTAACCGGTTTTTAATTATAAAAGTTAACCTAAATAGTATCGATAAGAAATATTATCACAATATAATATATGAATACAAAGATTTTTAATTGTTATCATTATGTGTCTGATTCTAATATATCCTTATTAATAGAATAACCAATAAAACGGACTGTTTTAATAGTTGGACTATCTTTTCCTAAAGCATTCCTAATTCTATTTATATAAACATCAATCAGATGCTAGTTAAAACTTTCGTCATCTTTCCATAAATATTGCATTATTTCTCGGCGTGAAAATACACTATCAGGCGATTGTAGAAAAAGTCGCAGAATTTTAAATTCTGTAGGACCTAAACAAATAGTTTCCTTGCCTTTATAAACCTTTTCGGTATTTAAATCAATGCTTATATTTTTAAACTTATTATCCTGTAAAATTGTTTTAGAACGTTTTAACAAGTTTTTTAGAAAATGTATTATCTGATCAGATAAGAAAGGTTTTATACAAAATGATATCAAATCATCGATCTCCATCAAATTTAACTGGTTAGTTGAAAGACAGAAAAATTATCGGTGTATTACAGCTTATCGATTTTCCTAATATTAGATCCAGTAACCATAGGATTTTCCTGTAGTTCTGGGTTAGTAACTACAATAGCAAGGAGTTCATTGAAGAAATAATTTAATATGTTTTTTATGTTTATAATCCTTGTTATATTAAAGCCTGCTCTTTCTATATCGTTACATAAAGAAATATTAATACTTTTTTTATTTTCTTCTACTATGATTAGAAGTTTTGGTAGTAGTTTGTCTAACACTAAGATAATATTTCAGGAGTTTTGCACTTAGCAAAATTGCGTATCAGTTAAAAGCCATCTAATGTTGTTCTGAATTGATGTTTTGATAACTTCCCA
>CAZJDC010000200.1:0-2212 GCA_964544715.1 uncultured Rickettsia sp.
AAAAGATTTGGAATTGATAATCGCTGATACAACAGTACAAATTAAGAATATTAAAACGCTAGTTTAGGATAAGAGTGAAGCATTAAAGATAATAAGGAAGAGTATTTACAAGAGGAGAGTGTTGAGTTACATAGACTTTGAATCAAAAAAAATATGCACTCAACAATGACAAGATGTATCACAACTCTATGTTGTATAATAGATTATTATTCTAAACCTTACGAAGGATGGGAAGAAAATAAATTAATACCCTGCGTTAGAAAGCTTAGAAGCTCAGGTAGTCTAAGCCTTTCAGAACTACTAACTATAGTAGTATATTTTTATATATCTCCATGCAAAGATTTTAAGAATTATGATAGATAATATCTATCATATAGATATAGAGGTTATTTTAGTATTCCTAGTTACAGTAGGATAATCCAGTTGTGGTCAACATTAGTATTTGAACTATAATATTTCAATTATTTACTGGGGAGGAGAGTGGGATATATTTTGTTGATTCAAGCAAATTATCTATATGTCATGCAAAACGTACAAAGAGTAATAAAGTGTTTAGTGGCATTGCTAAAATAGGTATGAGTAGTTAAGGATGGTTTATGGGGTTTAAATTACATATGGTAATTAATAATAAAGGCCAGATTATGGCGATTAAAATAACGAATGGTAATTCTAGTGATTTGTCTGCTGTAGAATCAATGACCGGAGAATTATGTGGTAAATTATTTGGGGATAAGGCTTATATTTCTAAGGAAATATCTGCTAAATTATTTAGTCGTGGACTACGGTTATTTACTGGGATTCGCAAGGATATGAAAAATCATTTATTAGATATAGAAGATAAAATACTTCTAAAAAGAAGATCAATAATTGAATCAGTATTTAATGTACTAAAAAACAGCATGAACCTTGAACATTCAAGATATCGTTCCCCTATTAATTTCTTAGTTCATATGCTTTCTTGCATCAATGCCATTAATTTTAATAAATCTAAAAAATTTCTGGCGGTGCTAGCTGATCCTCAAACCGCCTTATCCTAAACTAGCGTTATTATATTTTTATATTTCTACATAAAAAAACTCAAAATTAAGCCTTAGCTATGGCAGAATAATAGCTTTAAGTTGCTTTAAAAGCTGAATTTTGTTAGTCTAGGTAATAAACTTTGTTACTGAAGATTATGATTACTACATATTTAAAAGAAAATAATGCTATAGTAAAAAAAGAAGAGTATATTGTTAATGAATCAACTTTATGGATTGATTTATTTAATATTACAGATGAAGAAAGAGGAACAATAAATACTTCATTAAATATAGATATACCAACATTAAAAGATATATCTCAAATTGAGATTTCAGAAAGATTATATATGGAAAATGATGCATTATATTTAACCATTACAGAACTCATTAATAAAGAGAAGAAATTTCCAAAAACACATTCTATAGTATTTATCTTGCATAAATCTTATTTAATAACTGTGCGTTATGTGGAATTAACATCGTTTAATGATTGTATTAATAAATTTGCTAAACAGTGGAATTATAAGTATACAGCAGAGCATATGTTTTTTATGTTACTTCGTAATATGGTAACAGGCTTATCAAATGTTGTGCAATCCGTTAGTATGGATATTGATAATTATGGACGTTTGATACTTGATAATAATCAAAATGATTTACGGATAGATCATAAAAGAATATTAAAAAATATAGGACAGAAAGGTGATTTACTTTCAAAAAGTCGCGAATGTTTATTTTCACTTACTATGGTTATTCAATATATTTTAAAAGCTCCGCAAATAAGTCAAAATAAAGCATCCAAGGATTTATTAGATACTTTACTCCGTGACGTGGATTCCATAATCAACTTTTCACAATTTATATCTAGTGAAATCACAAGAACCTTAGAGGCAGCGTTAGGTATGATTGCTATTGAGCAAAATAACATGGTTAAGCTCTTTTCATTAGTAACTATATTTTTCTTACCACCTACCTTAATAGCTAGTATTTACGGCATGAATTTTACTGTGATGCCTGAACTACAATTACCTTATGGTTATCCTATAGCTTTATTTTCAATGGTCATATCTATAGCAATTACCTATAAATATTTTAAAAAGAAGAAATGGCTGTAAAAATTTATTTAACTCACCTTACACAAACGAGTTATTTTGACGCAAGTTTGCCAATTTATTCATGGATGCTATATTCGC
>CAZJDC010000201.1:0-2205 GCA_964544715.1 uncultured Rickettsia sp.
GTTACCGGAACGTGACTGAAATCGATCTAACCGCTAAAATGGTGCATCCGAGCTTTCCTGATACACCAATATTTATCAACGAACATCTCACAGGCCATGCCAAAGAAACTCTAAACTGCGCCAAAAAGCTCGTTAAGGAGAAGAAGCTAGCTTATGCATGGGTCAAAGAAGGCAAGATCCTGGTGAGGAAGACAGCAGATGGGAAACCAGCGCGTGCGAGGAGTCCTGAGGACGTCAAGGCGATAGCGGCTCAACCCACGGCTCAACCAACTGCTCAGTCAACGGCTCAGCGACGGCTCAGCGACGGTGGCAATCAGCGCGGCAACAACGGCTCCAACACCGACAAGGTTTCACCGTAAACACTACACAGTTATGTGTTAATTGTGCCCTCAACTAATAAGGTACACAGCTCAGTATTTTTATTTGTTTTTTACCATTTTATAATTTTGTTGTTTCACTGTTAGGTAAATTCTTTAAATTAATTATATTAATTGCTTAATGAGTTCATAAGTCACTTGTATGTAATTTATTTAATCAAGCTATAGATGCAAAACATTTTTTGTCTGTAAATCCAATAATATGTTTTAAATTTCTAAATAAAAGAAATTAGACCATAAACTTAACACCCTTTTTGATTAATGTTGTGCTTAATAACGTCCTTTGATAGAAAATGTCGATTTAGGTAACAAAACATTATATAGTAAATTTGATACTATAAAATTCATATTTTTCACAAGGCAAAACTCAATTTTTATCACCATAAACAAAATGTAATAATGACCACGACATTAGTTATTATTATCATTATTATTTTATTTATGAAAGTATGTTATGTAATCGCTTTATGTATGACATTGATAACTGAAGTGTAACACGTTTATTTTCTTAATTACCAGAATATTGTTAGATTATAAATTATTTTAATGTAGTAAAAGTAAATAGGTCAAATGTCAACATCTCATATTTTATCGTCCAATGCTTCATTTATCAATTTATTATTAGCAAAGAATGTTTGTTCTTTATCGAAAAAAAAATTGCTATAACTTTATCAATTGATATTTTGTTGTCTTTTGAAACACATTCTTGGACAAATTACAAGGTTTTCCTAGTTAGTAAAATGCTACTTAATAACTAATATTTTAATTCCAATATTTTAACAAAACCACTCAGGGTGAAATTCAAGTTTTATGTCTAATAATTATCTTAACTCTATTCTCAGCAAAATATATCGAACGTTTAGGGGTTATTGATTTTTTCATGTCTTAAGATAAAGTGTAAATACTATTGTTCTTAATTTTTAATAGGTTTAATTAAAATACAGAATATTTTATTGTAGCGGCTGCAGGTTCCGTTCAGTGGGTTGTCTGTTTTGTTTTGTTTTTTTTTCTCAGAAATTTGAGATATATCTTTTATTTACCTTTAGCTCTAATAAATAGTTTTTTTATTATTTTTATTCATGGAAGATATTAATGTCTATAGTGATAACTACAGGCAAATTGAATGTACCACAGTAGATTTCTTAAATGATATAGGATTAGTTTTTAGTAAGAATAAAAGCTTTTTAAACATTTTTTATATGAATATTCGAAGTTACAATAAGAATTTTGAGTTGCTTCTTATCTTGTTGCAATCAGTAGTTTTAAAGTTTGATATTATTGCGCTGGGGGAAACATGGTATGGGGGTGTTGGGGAGGGGCTACATTTAGAGGGGTATAAACTGTATCGCACAACTAAAGGGAAAAATCAAAATGATGGGGTTTTGATGTATGTGAGTGAGAGAGTGAATGTGTGTGAATGTAATGAACTGGAGCTGGGCGACGTGTACGGGTTGACCTTAGACTTTGTTTATCAAGATAAGCGGTGTAATCTGCTATCTGTGTACAGGACTCACGACAGTGACCTTGACAACTTTACTACCGCTCTCGAAAAATACTATGAAAATAAAACCAACAACAATACCTATTTTTTAATAGGTGACATCAATGCAAATCTACTGGAAACTGACAACAAGACAGAGCGTTATTTGGATGTCTTGTATGAATGTGGTTTCATGAATGGTATAAATGTACCGACTAGAGAGGTAGGTGGTAGTAAGACATCCATTGACCACATTTTTATAAGTCACCACGACTTTACTGCACTACGAACTGCTGTTGCGAAGACTGAGATAACTGACCATTACAGTGTTTGTCTACAGATTAACTT
>CAZJDC010000202.1:0-2201 GCA_964544715.1 uncultured Rickettsia sp.
ACACACATAAATTGACTACCAACAAATAAACAGAGTAATATAATGCAGTAAAGATTATTAGGATTGCTTATAATAATAAGTTTATCATATTTTGCTCAAGCAGAGTTACCAAACAAAGAAGATAATTTTAAAGTTAGAGTGGCTATTGTGGATGTTCAATCGATTTTAGAAGGGTCAATGGCTATAAAAAATTTACGTAATAAAGTTGAAAAAATTAATCAAAGAATTCAAGAAGATATTAACGTAAAAGAAGCAGAATTTAAGCCTATGGAAGATAATATAATGAAAGAGCGTTCTTCTGTAAGTGAGGAGGATTTTGAAAAAAAAGTAAGCGAATTTTATGAAAAAGTTACTGAAGTTAAAAAAAAAATTCAGAGTAAAAAAGCAAAACTTGAGCAAGCTCATGCTGAAGCTATGAGTAAAATTCATGAAGTAACGATTACAATAATTAGTGAGCTTGCAGAAAAATATAGCGTTAATTTAGTCATTCCAAGTGCTCAAATTTTATATGCGAAAGATAATTTAAATATCACTTCTGAAGTGACTTTTATATTGAATGAAAGATTAAAGGAAGTTCAAATCAACTATAATGATTGATTATTTATATGAAAGAAAAAGAATTTACACCGATTACAATTGCATACGGGGATGGTATAGGTCCTGAAATAATGGAGGTAGTGCTTTATATATTACGTAAAGCTGAAGCACGAGTCCGCTTAGAAACTATAGAAGTAGGTGAAAAGCTCTATATAAAGCATTCTAGTTCAGGTATAAGTGAACAAAGTTGGGAGTCGATAGAACGCACCGGAATTATACTTAAAGCTCCAATTACTACGCCACAAGGAGGAGGATATCAAAGTCTAAACGTCACAATTCGTAAAACATTATCACTTTTTGCTAATATTCGGCCTTCTGTCTCATTTCATCCTTTTACTAAAACTCAGCATCCACATTTAAACCTAACTATTATACGTGAGAATGAAGAAGATTTATATGCCGGTATAGAATATCGTCAAACGCATAATATGTATGAGTCGGTTAAGATAATTAGCCATACGGGTTGTGAGAAAATTATTAGATATGCCTTTGAATATGCAGTAAAAAATCACCGCAAAAAAGTTACTTGCTTAAGTAAGGATAATATTATGAAATTTTCCGACGGAGTTTTTCATAAAGTATTTAATGAAATTGCTAAAGAATATCCGCAAATTAACAATGAGCATTATATTATCGATATCGGTACTGCAAGGCTTGCGACTAAACCGGACATATTTGACGTTATCGTAACTTCTAATCTTTATGGCGATATTATATCCGACGTAGCCGCCGAAATTTCCGGTTCGGTAGGACTCGCTGGCTCTGCTAATATTGGAGAGCATTACGCAATGTTTGAAGCAGTACACGGCAGTGCTCCTGATATTGCAGGTCACGATATCGCAAATCCTTCAGGGTTGTTAAATGCTGCTATAATGATGCTGGTGCATATAGGGCAAGGTGATATTGCAACCTTAATAGAAAATGCTTGGAAGAAAACTATAGAAGACGGCATGCACACAGCAGACATTTATAATAAAGATCATTCTACTAAGACAGTTGGTACAAAAGAATTCGCCGAGGAAGTAGTAAAAAGATTAGGGCAGAAGCCTGAGAAATTACCTAAAGCAGATTATCCGTTAGTTACTAAAAAACAGGAAAGTAATACTACTTATAAAATTAACACTAAAGAGGTAAAAAAATTAGTCGGCACGGATATATTTGTAAACATGAATGTCGCTTCTGCTCATGATATAGCAGATAAGATAAACAAGTTTGTTATCGGTAATTTTAATCTGAAAACAATCTCTTCCAAAGGGCTAAAATTATGGCCTCGTGATACAAGATTCGAGACCATATCCGATCATTGGTGTTGTCGTTTTATGGCTAAAGATAGGTCAGAGCTTAAACATTTAGATATAACAAAATTACTTGAGACCTTAAGCAAAGCAAATATCGATTTTATTAAAGTAGAAAATCTGTTTGAGTTTGATGGTAAAGCAGGTTATAGCTTATTATAGAGCAAGGAGAATGAAAGGTATCATCATAGCTAACTTGATCAGCTTTGTTGCGTGGATCGAAAAACACCCTCGGTAAACTAATTATCAAAACTTAACTAAACAACACTCAGCTATAAGCTGAGTGGTTATAAAGTGGAATCGATTAGA
>CAZJDC010000203.1:0-2199 GCA_964544715.1 uncultured Rickettsia sp.
CCATGAATGCATTGGCAAACTTGCGTCAAAATAACTCGTTTGCGTAAGGTGAGTATTTAACTTAAGCTCTATGTTAAGAAATCATGTCTGATTCATGTGCATCAGTATGCTTATTAACGCCAGTTTAGGAGAAGAGTGAAGCATTAAAGATAATAAGGAAGAGTATTTACAAGAGGAGAATATTGAGTTACATAGACTTTGAATCAAAAAAATATGAACTCAACAATGAAAAGATGTATCACAACTCTGTTTTCTATAATAGATAATTATTATAAAATTTACGAAGAATGGGAAGAAAATAAATTAATACCCCTGCGTTAGAAAGCTTAGAAGCTCAGTTAGTCTAAGCCTTGCAGAACTATTAACTAGTATTATATTTTATATATCTCCATGCAAAGATTTTAATAATTATGATTTATATCATCTATCATATAAATATATAGGGTTATTTTAGTCTTCCTAGTTACAGTAGGATAATCCAGTTGTGCTCAAGAAGCTTTCTTGCATAACGCTTTGGATTCGGCGTACAATAAATAATCAAAAGATGATACTTTGCTTCATCCTTCTTGCTTGCATAATCGTAAATCAGTTTCCCTATTTGTTTTAAAGTCTGCATACGGCAATCCATCTTCGATGGCGTCGGTAATCTACTATACTGTCTATCACAACAATTGACGTTGCTTAATTGTATAATGCTCCTACACTGATGTCCATACTAGTTAATGCATCTAGTAAATTCATAATTGCATCCGAACGTTTTGGAAAAAGCTGATATAACTCACTCCTAAACTGTTGAATCCGAGTTTGTAGCTCTTGCATATCGTCATAGTTGTATTAATGATAATATCAACTACATACCAATATTTGGTTAATGCAAGTTTTTTATTGGGACGAATTGTATCTCAATAAATAATGACAATTTGTCCAAAGTCCAATTCTAAAGTTAGTTTTGAAAATAATCTATCATCAGCTTTTTTGGTTATAGTTAACAACATATTAGCTTTTTGCGATTGTGGTAATTTGTTTATGTGTACTTGATCTAAAAACAATATTATAATTAACATAGATTGACATGATCACCATAAGCTCTTATTCTAAATAAGAAATTTATCACAAGGATTTTATTATGAAATATTTAGTAATCTTATTTACCGCTTTTACTTTAATTGGTTGTGCTAATCAAAAAAACACTAAGTCAAAAGAAGTAGTGCAAGTTGATGGAGACCCAAGCTATGCTATCATGAGAACAGTCAACGATGCTAATAGCAATATTGCTAGTACTGTTTCAACATTGCCAAATCCTCCTGCTCCTAGATAATGCTTACTATTATCTCATCTGCTAAAACTCTGAATTTTGAACCATTAGCTCATTCTGATGAGCTAACTCATCCTATCTTTTTACAATTATCAAATCATCTACTTGCTATAATTAAAAATTATTCTGAAGATCAATTATCTAAAACTATGGATATAAGTAAGAAATTGGCACATCTAAATAAAGACAGATTTCAGAATTTTGAGAAGCAAGACAGCAAAGCAGCTATTTTTGCTTATGCAGGTGATGTTTTTAACAACATACAATCAGAAAATTTAAGCGAAGATGCAGTAAAATTTTTACAATCCCATTTACTGATCATATCAGGATTATATGGAGCTTTAAAGCCGCTCGATGCTATCAAACCTTATAGGCTTGAGATGATAACAAAGCTAAATGAAATAAATAATTTGAGTAAATTTTGGCAAGATGAGATAACAAATTATATTAATCAGACGCTTGAGCATCATAAACATAAGTATTTGCTCAATCTTGCATCACAAGAATATTCAGCCGTGATAAATCCAAATAAACTTAAATATCCTGTAATTAATATTCATTTTAAAGAAAATAGAAATGGTCAGTTAGCAACTATTGGAATCAATGCTAAAAAAGCTCGTGGGAATATGGTTAATGTTATTGCAAATAATTTAATTGATTCCCCTCAGTTTCTCAAAAATTTCTCATATATAGATTATAAATATAGCTCTAAAGATTCATCAAATAATGATTTAGTATTTGTGAAATAGTGAGCTTTTATATAGTACGTCCGCCAAAACTCTACGAGTTTTATAGGCAATAGGTTTTTATATCACAAAGAATACAAGAGTCCATAAGCAAATGGTAAGATATGGTCATAAACCATATGGATTTCAGTCTATATG
>CAZJDC010000204.1:0-2184 GCA_964544715.1 uncultured Rickettsia sp.
CACATTTGTCACCTCCTGTAATGCAATAGTTGCTTCTATGCTGTTGGTTAGACTTGGCATAAATCAGATTCTCACCAACTGATTTTTACGCACCTTCCTTGACGCACCCATGTTGCTTTCTCTTTATCACTAACATTAACAATTTTCTTATTGTACTAACAAGATATTATCTTGTATACTTTTCTAATATTAGTACACATCTAATAAATTTAAAGATTAAATAAACGAGGTTCTATTATTGAGGATAGTTAAAAAACTATTGCTTATTTGTGTTCTATAATTTATAATGATGAAATCGTACACCATTCTACGTCAAGCCTAGTTAACCAATAAATAATTATAACTCAATAGGTCTGCAAACAGACTATTAGGTAAGGGATTATGCCTAATTGCAGTATGTTCAAAAGCATATTACCTGATCATCATGATCAATTTGCTGAAATTTTTGATCAAATTAATGATTTATTAGAAGATCATAATTATAATGCGGCAGCTATCAGGCTTGCAGAACTGCATTATGCTGATTTAGCTGATTTCTTAGATAATTTAAGTCCTAAAATCTATAAAATAATTATTCCCCTACTACAAGACACAATCAAACCTGAAACCTTGGTTTCATTAAATGCTTACAGCAAACCTTTAATAATAGAAACTCTTGGCATAAAAAAATCAGCAGAATTAATTGATAAGCTAGATATAGAAGATGCTATTGAAGTTGTAATTGACTTAGATCATGATATTAAAGATTTAATATTAAGCAATCTTGCTAAAGAAAAAACACATCAAATTACTATTGGGTGTACATATCCAGAAAATACAGTAGGAAGGGTAATAGAGCGAGACTTTGTTAATCTTCAAGAACATTGGACTGTTAAAGAGTCATTAAATTTTATAAAAACTGTCAAAAATGACTTCCACGCTGCTATTGTTACAGACAATAAACTACGCCCTATCGGTATAATCTCTCTTAGTACTTTAATTAAGCATGAAAAAAATGAATTGGTGAAAAATTTAATGAGTAAAGATTTTAAACTGGCTGATAGTTTCACCAATTTAAATGAACTCAGTTTCATTTTTAAACAATATGCTTTAACTATAGTACCGGTGGTCAATAAAAATGGTAAATTAATTGGTAGCGTATCTATTGATAATATAATTTATATTATTGAAGAACAAGCCGAAAAGGATATATTATCGCTAAGCGGTGTTCATACGCAAGATACCTTTTTTAATTTCTTTTATACTGTAAAACATCGTTTTCCTTGGTTATTTGTTAATCTGATTACCGCTTGTATGACTTCGCTTATTATTAATCATTTTAACGATACTATTACAAAGCTCGTAACACTTGCAGCTACTATGCCTATTGTAGCCTCTATGGGTGGCAATGCAGGCACACAAGTTATGACAGTTACGGTTAGAGCACTTGCTAATAAAGATATTCATTATAGTAATGTAAGTAAAATAATCTTGAAAGAAATAGCCGTATCGGGTTTTAACGGCTTTGTGCTGGCAATTATCGGTGCAGGACTTGGCTTTGTGATGTTAATGAACCTGAATCTTAGCGTAATTTTTGCTATTGCTGTAATTCTAAACTTTTTGATCGCTGGTTTGTTTGGCTCTGCTATTCCGATATTACTGCATTATTTTGATATTGATCCAGCTGCTGGCTCTGGCGTCTTTCTAACCACCCTAACCGATGCATTAGGCTTCCTCACTTTCTTAAGCCTTGCCCACATCTTTTTAGTATAATAAATTCTTTTATTTCTTTAGATTTTAGGAAGAGTAGAATGTGCTTTTTTTTTTGGATTTAGTTTGTTCAATTTTTGACGGAAATATTGGATTTTTTAATTTCTGCAATTCTTTAAAATTTTCCTTTTAATTCTTCTAGGCTTGTCTGCTTATCTTTATCTACTGAAGATATTACTGCACCTGATTTATGTAGCTCTTTTAAAATCTGTTCTAACGGCACCGGTCAAGTGAAGTAAATTAACGCGAGTTTTGTATTGACCATGGTTCTGTATAGCTGATAAATAGTGGGTTACGGGTATATTGAAATAGTACTTTTGTTATAAATTAGTTAGAAGATGCAGGTTTTAAACTAAGGTAGTATCTTTGAATTAGCAAAGAGTTGATAGGTTATTGAAAAATAATATAGTTAGCAATAACCTATGAGCATAGATT
>CAZJDC010000205.1:0-2183 GCA_964544715.1 uncultured Rickettsia sp.
GCAACTGGCGGGTGACTCCACGACAACCTCTTGGATGACTCTTTATTTGATTAATGGTGTTAACCATTTACAAAAAAATATTGTATCACTTTAATAATCTTGGAAATCGGCCTGTGGGGCAGAGCCCTAAGAGAGTTCGTTCATACCATTATTTTTTGGCAAATCAACACACTCTGAGCTTCATTTTGATATGCCATATGCCTATATTTTTATTTGGTTTAAGGCCTTAACCATTTACATAGAATTGGATTGTATAACTTTAATAATATAATAGATAATAGATTACCTATTTTCGAAAAATTTGAAATAAGTAAATCATTGAAATGTGATATTTGTGATCAATGTATAGTGGACGGCGAGAGTTATATTAAAGTTGGTGCGAAAGGTTTGGCAGGTTTGGTAAAAGCAAGCGAAGAAAGGAAAGATTATATGTCTATACATACTGCCTTAAAACATATATCAGACCAGCGTCTATTTCAGCAGCCAAAACCGTGGATAGTACACTTGACTTCCTCATAAAGATACCTCGAGCACAACCCTGCAAAAAAGTGCTTATATTGTTGTAGTTTAATTAGTTGGTGAGTTCATTAGTAGTGATACTTAGAGGATGAAAAAGGAGCCTTTAAAGAAGAGACGCAAAGTTAATATGGTACGGAAATTAAATATGAAAGATAAAGTGCAAGAAACAGCTTAGAATATGAATAAAAATGGGGGGACGAAGTACATCTACGTATCAAATGTGTCAGACTTAATAATCGGGATTGCTATTCGACCTTTTTTGATGCTCGAATTTTAAAATCGCAAAAAAGAGAACGACCTGAGGGAGACGACATTAGTGATGCTGTTGAAGAAATAAGTAAATTTATTGAAATGAACGATGATTGTCAGTTTGCTATGGAAGAGTTGATGAAGGAAATCACTGGACCCACTGTTGATAAGCGTACGATAAAAAGTAAAGTGAAAAAATATGGTGAATCGACTAATAGGCCTAAGCACCCACATGCCACCATCCGTTCCATGAATGACTAAAATGCCAGATATTTCCTTTAAACTTTTTTCTATCTTACAAACTTCTATACACATAATTTATTTGAAAAGTATTGAATTACAATTGAAATTAAGCTGACTAATTCTATCAAACAAATTTTTATTTGAACTGCTCCAATATTAGTTATAATTGGTTTACGAAACGTTAACACTAAATATATCTGTATCTATAAAAGAGGAGGGATGTATGTATATACAATATGGACTCCGAAACCGCTTGGCAGATTGTAACAAAACATATTAAGCATTATACAAGGAAGGTTTGTGTGAAGTTTGGTGCAGATCCGTCCAAACGGCTTCGCAACAGTGGCTCTGTAGTTTCCCATGTTGACCTTATTATGAGTACTCATATTTAAATAGAATTAAACAATGTTAACAGCTTTTTAAACTTAACAATTTGATTCTGTGATACTGAATAACATTACAAAGTTAGAAGGTTTGCCAACAGGGTGCAACACTATTAATTGTTTAAATTTATGACAACAGCTCATTTGAACTAAGCAACGTACAACAAAAGCTGTGATGAGAAGGTAGGATTTCAAAGTAGGATTTTTTTACAGTTATATACCTATATATTTTTTCAAATTTAAAAATATTGTTTGGATCTGTGCGAATAAGGCGTTCAATTTGTTAAGTGCATAATTCATTAACTTATTGACTTTCCAAATCTATTGTGTTTGTATGGTTTATTTACACAAAAATAATGTTTGGGAAACGGATTAGCCGGTCAATACTTTTAGTGGATTACTAAACGTTTAAAATCTACATAAAACAGATCTTTGGAACGTAATAATTATTCTCTTAGCGTTCTCTTCCCGTTGCGAAGCACTGTTATGACGGCTAGTAAAATTATAAAAAGAAAGGTTTGACAAACGTTATATAAATTGTTAAATTAAATTAAATTAAATTAAATTGTTTTGAACCACAAATTGCATCAGAGGGTAAATTATGATTTATTAAAGGGTTACGGTAAAAGTATCAAAGTATGCAATGATTATAATTTGTAACTTATAACAGAAAGTTTCTATATACTATTTAATAGCCCATATACAGGGTACAATAATAAACAAATTAAATTATTATATTAATGTGCATATATCTCTAAAACGGATAGAGTTACAAAACAGTAATAAACA
>CAZJDC010000206.1:0-2181 GCA_964544715.1 uncultured Rickettsia sp.
GACTACAAAAACATCACTTTACGTCAAGGGTTTGAAGTATTATTTCCATAATATAACTTAAGTTTTGCTTATGTTGTCAATTTTGCGTAAGGTGAGTTATTAATATATTCATTCATTATATCATCAGTCGGCCCGTCAAGTTAAGTAAATTAGTGTCAAAAAGTACTAATGTTTTTAGATTTCAGGCAGCAAGAAGTCTTTGAGTAGCTTAGTCCCAAATGGATTTAGCGGCACAGTCAAGTTAGGAGAGATGTAAAGTAAGTATTGAGCAAATGCAAGGAATGATTTATAGAATAGTAGTAACAAATTATCCTTAAATTTTACCGCTATGCATATTACTAAATTCCCGAGGAGACATAGTTTCCCAGCAAGCATTATTAGCCATGCAGTATGGTTATATCATCGCTTTAATAATAGTTATCGAGATGTTTAAGAACAGATGGCGTATCGAAGTATTATTTTAAGCCATGAGACTATAAGATATTGGGGTAATAAATTTGCGGTTTATTTTCACAAGCTCTCATAAGAAAGAGAGAGCGGAGACCAACTGACAAATGGCATTTAGATGAGATGAACATTAAGATTAAAGGCGAAGTGTTTATATTATGGAGAGCTGTTAACTCTGAGGGGCATGAATTTAGAAGTATTATTACAGAAGCGTTGTCACAAGAAATCAGCTATTCGCTTTTTATCAAGATTATTGGGTAATTATCCAACTCCAAGAGTAATTTTACTGATAAGCTCAGGGAGTTACACTAAACCGGTTAAGCTGATGTGTAATAGGACTGAGCATCGCACTCATAAAAGACTAAATAATCGTGTTGAGCACGCTCATCAACCAACACTTTGACGAAAGGAAAAAATATTGATTAAATTTAAGCATCCTAATGCAGTACAATGTACATTATCACTGATGGGAAAAGTCAGAAATACATTTGCCGTAAATGTTGGCAGATACACCACAACAGTACCTGAGCAAAGAATTGTATTTGCATCCGCTAAATCCATTTGGGACATGAAGCTACTCAAAGAGTTCTTACTGCATGAAATCTAAAAACATAGTACTTTTTGACACTAATTTACTTAACTTGACGGCGCCATCAGACATGATTTCTAATATAAGACTCTAATAAGCTTTAGCTTGATATTTAACTTTTAGTTGCTATAATGAAACTTTCATCTCTCAAATGAAAGTGGTTGATTCTCTACTCTACCAACTTTTCATTATAAATTTAGTTATTATAACTCATGAAAATTTTAGCATTTGATACGGCAAATAATACGGCATCGGTAGCACTTTCAGATGATGACAATATTTTAGCGTATGCAGAAGAATTAAGATCTTCTATGCAGGCAGAAAATCTAATACCGATGATAGAGCAGGTAATGAAATTGGGCACGTGTTCGTATGATGAGCTTGATTATCTGGCAGTAACAAACGGTCCAGGTAGTTTTACCGGTATTAGGATAGGGCTTGCTGCAGCTAAAGGTATATTATTTGCTAAAGAGCATATTAAAGGTGTAGCGGTTAGTAATTTTGAGCATGCTTATTTTAGAGCTATAGGGCAGGTTAAAGATTACGATAAAATATATGTATTTTTAAATGCCTATCGTAGTCAGCTTTATCTAAAGATTTTTAATAAATCAGGTAAAATAGAAGAGCCATTATTAATAGATTTTGATTATGCTATAGAACTGCTTAAAAACGATACAGGAAATATAGTTTGTTGCGGTAGTGGTCTTAACTTTATATATACTCAGGTTAAAAACCTGCCGAATATAACAATCCTGCCACGTTTTGCCAGAGTTAAAGCTTTTATTACTTGTAGATATGTTGCAAGTAAACTTGCAAATAAGGTGGAGTTAAGTAGTACTATAGAGCCGCTTTATATCCGCCCACCTGATGCGTTGTTGTCTACAACCTCATCTGCGTGGCCTCGAGCTAAAGGATTTAGATAAATCTTATACTTAATTTCAATTATGCAGCTGCAGCAACAATGCCTGATAGCGGTGCCGTCAAGTTAAGTAAATTAGTGTCAAAAAGTACTATGTTTTTAGATTTCAGGCAGCACAAGAACTCTTTGAGTAGCTTCGTCCTACATGGATTTAGCGGATGCAAATGTAAGTCTTTGCTCAGGTACTGTTGTGGTGTATCTGCCAACATTTACGGCAAATATATTT
>CAZJDC010000207.1:0-2172 GCA_964544715.1 uncultured Rickettsia sp.
TCTACTCTTAATACATTTATACTTATTTTACAAATTTTGCGTAAGGTGAGTACCTTAGTTTAAAACCTGCATCTTTTAACTAATTTATAACCAAAGTACTATTATCAATATACCCTAAGCCACTATTTATCAGCTATACGCACCATGGTGAATACTAAACTCGCGTTTATTACGTAGATCACACAACAGAAGAACATTTAGAAGATGATATAAAAATATATATCGATGAATTTATGAAATTTTTTAATGATTTAGATAAATAAAAAATTGAAATCTAATGCCTAAAATTGCTGTTTAATAAGTAAGACTCACTATTCATTTCGTTTAATCTTGAGATAGTGCGTTTAAACTCTTCGTTTCTAACTGAACCTTGATATATTTTATTCGGGTTATCTTCTAAACTCATAAAGAGTAGAATTTTATAAAAATAGGCGTTATCAATAAAGTTGATAAATCTGACTGCTAAATTAGTATTATCAGGTGCTATAATGTGGATATTTTGCACAATAATGATATTAAATTTTTGGCAAATATTGACGCAATCAATATAGCTAAAATCTCTTGTAAATAGTTCATTAAAATCAGTGATTAATATTCTTTTATGAACTTTTTGAAAGGATATTTCTCTGCCTAAAACTTCAATAGTTTGTGGAATGAAATTATTATCACTAATATCTGCGATAATTTTTTGGAACTTATCTTGATTTGTAGGTGTTAGCGGATAAATAATCCTATCGCCTTTGACATTTAAAGCGTTTTCAAATCTGTAATCATGGTGATTATCAAGATATTTAACGTAAAATTCGTTATTTATTTTATCGATAAATGGCAACAATGAATTTCTTTGCAGCCCATCTTTATATAAATTATTAGGCTGTGTATTAGAAGTGATAAAAATAAAAACGTTTTGCTTTATTAGTTCATCAAATAACCGACCAATTATCATCGCATCGGTAATATCTTGAATCTCAAACTCGTCTATTCCAAGTACTTTAGTTTTTTTTGCATAATCTTTAGCAACTTTAAGAAGAATATCTTTATGATTTTCTAGATAAAATCTATGCATTGTTTTGTGAATGTCCTGCATAAAATTTTGATAATGAATAATTATTTTTTGTATATTAATTTTGTCAAAAAAAGTATTCATCAGTACAGTTTTACCTGTGCCAACCGGACCAAATAAATAAAGTCCGTGTTTAAGATTATTTTTATTAAAGAATTTATTAAGTACATTTTTAGGTTTATTAAGCTCTATTGCCAATTGGCTTAATTCTTCTAATACAGTAGTTTGTTTTATGTCTAATATTATGGTCACTTGATAAGGTTCGATTTGTATACTAGTTTTATTTGAAAAAGTGGCTGAGCATCGTTTTTGTAGCCCTTTCGGTACTCACGTACTTTTTTGTACGCTCCGCTCCGTGGTCTATACAGACTCCTAGCTCTTTTCAAAATAAAACTTTGTCTATCCACTCTTCATTTATCAGAGGTATACTCATACAATATATAAAAAGATATTTAAGTATCTAATGGTCTTAGTGAGTGAGAAGAATGGTACGTGAAGTGAATTTTTCATGAAAATAAATTAGACTCAAGTAAGGCTTTTGTCAAGTTTTATTATATTATTACTTTTTTAACATGAAGAGTTGTTAAAATGATTAGGAACAATGGTTTAAAAATTGTCATTTACCAATGAAAAAATTATATATTTCAATTTTTTCAAAAAATAATCCTCTAGAATCAGTAAATGTCTCAAAATTCGCATAAAATTTATTGTTACTTACAACAGAATGCATAAATTTCTACAGTCGTTCAATTTGGTTCACATTAGGACTATATGCTGGCAAAAATAGTAACTATATTTTACTATGTTGTAGATATACTATTACCTTTTTTGACCTATAATATCCAGCATTATCACATATATCTTAAGTTAAATAGGTAGTGAATATTTTAAGGGCATAGAAAACAGCATCAAAAAAAATTATCAAAATCACCGGCAATTTTTCTTACTTGATTCTTAATCTTAAACCAATAATGCTCAATAGGATTTAAATCAGGTGAGTAAGTTGGTCAAAATAAAATACTACAACTAACAGATTCGATGAACGCTTGTACTGATTATCTTCAATAAATTTTCTAAAAACTTCAATATCAGTTATTTTGTGTGCAGGA
>CAZJDC010000208.1:0-2150 GCA_964544715.1 uncultured Rickettsia sp.
TCATGGCAAAATAATTGGCAGAATTTGATAATTTTTTACAATACCCAGAGGTAATGAGGTAAATTATTTATAAAATTAATGCAATTGAAGGATTAAAGAGCCAATTATGCAAAGTCACTAATAACAAAAGGGTTTTTCCTAACGATGGCTATGTTTTTAAGACTTTATTACTTGACAATTGACTTATATATTACACGAAAATGGACTATGCCTATCCGCAATTGGGGAGAGAGGCCATGGCTCTCACTTTTTGATAAAATTTGAGGGTCGAATTTAATGCCTATTTAAAATATCCACACTTATTTGGATAGAGCCTATAATAATACTAGACCTCATTCTGGAAAATTCTGTTATGGAAAAATTTCTATGCAAACTTTCAAGGAAAGCATTAAAACTGCTAAAGATAAGTCTATTAATTCTTACTTATCTAAAAACTCCTTTGAGGCGTAATCAACCTCTGCCTGTCATCTCAAGTGTAGTGTTTTACAATTTATTACTGCTTGTTCTATATGTACTGATACACGATTCTTCACTACAGGTTTCTTACAACTCATATCCACAAGAGATGTTTCTCCTTCAATCTTATATAGTTCCTTGAATCGGTAAAAGATATCTCTTTAATAGCCCATTACTTTAACATGCTGTGCTTACACTACCAAGTCGTTCCGCAAGTTCTAATAATCCTTATTATAGTTTGATTATCTTGTGATCATAATTTGACATATTATTCATTTTAATTAAGTTTGGATCATGACATTTCAATCTTAATATGTCAGATCAAATATGAAGGTTTTGTTACACTTATTATACCTAAAATGCTAGTGTCGAAAGAGGTCTATTGTCATCTTTTAGAATCTTCTGTTTTATTATTAGTCAATTCTACTCCTTTTGTCAATTGTTTTTGGGAAGGATTACCTATTGCTGAATGCAGTTGTCAAGTTAATGTTGACAACAACACCGCCCACAATGAAAATTAACCTACTGAACCGCTTCAATCAGCTTTTTAACACCATCAACTGAGTTATCGAATAGAGCTTGCTCATCTGCAGTTAGTTGTAGCTCGATTACTTTCTCTACGCCGTTTTTGCCTATAATAATCGGTACACCGGCATATAAATCTTTTACGCCATATTCACCTTGAAGATAAGCGGCACAGGTTAAAATTTGTCTTTTGTCTTGTAAATAAGATTCAAGTATTTCTACCGCAGAAGCAGCAGGAGCGTAATAAGCTGATCCTGTTTTAAGTAAAGCAACGATTTCACCACCGCCATTTCTAGTACGATCAATTATTTTTTCAATACGCTCATTAGTTGATAACCCCATTGTTACTAAGTCAGGTATAGGTACGCCTTTCACAGTAGAATATCTAGCAAGTGGTACCATAGCATCACCGTGTCCACCAAGAACTATACTACTAACGCTATTAGCGGATACTTTAAACTCTTCAGCAAGAAAAAGATTAAATCTTGCCGAATCAAGCACGCCTGCCATACCAATTACTTTATTGTGTGGCAAGCCGCTGTCTTTTAGCATCACATAAACCATAACGTCCAACGGGTTAGTAATTACTATTATAAAAGCATTAGGAGCATATTTTTTAATATTTGCTGCAACTCTTTTCATAATACCGGTATTGATGCTTATTAAATCGTCTCTACTCATTCCAGGTTTTCTAGGCAGACCGGCAGTAATAATTATTGCATCTGATCCTTCAATATCTTTGTAGTCATTTGTGCCTTTGATTTTAATATCAGAACCTGCTAAAGTATTTGCTTGCATGATATCGAGTGCTTTGCCTTGAGGAATACCTTCAGTCACGTCAAATAATACTATATCACCTAAATTTTTAAGACTAATTAAATGGGCAAGCGTCCCGCCTATATTACCGCTTCCTATCAATGATATTTTTGGATTTTTTTTCATTATGTCCTCAATATTAAATATACATGTCTAATATATTATAAATACGTTTAAGAAAAAAGGTTTTTTGAAAAAAAATAGTAATTATTAACACCAGTTTTAAGATAAGAGTGAATCATTAAAGATAATAAGGAAGAGTATTTACAAGATGAGAGTGTTGAGTTACAGTAGTACGTCCGCCAAAACTCTACGAGCTTTATAGGCAATAGGTTTTTATATCACAAAGAATA
>CAZJDC010000209.1:0-2141 GCA_964544715.1 uncultured Rickettsia sp.
AGAGCTTAAGATAGGTATTGATACTTATCTGAAGAAGTACAATTATCAAAGATTTTATTCAAATATTGGTTACAAAAAATCCATGGATGTTTATCTTAATTATACACACAATGATTATCAATTAGCTGCTTAGAAAATGACTAAAATAAGAAACAAAATTTCATCAATTTTGTCTTGATTTTTTAGTCCAATATACCTATTTATTTATAATAATAAACTCCTTAATGATTAGATTTGTCAAGACAGTCCAAAAATTATGTCTGGCAAAAATCTAAAAGTAGAAATATAAGAAACAAATAAAATATTGAATAAGCAAAAAATCTTTTTGCCTGCTTATTATCAGCATTATCATAAAATAATGATATAGAATAATATAAAAATATTAAACCAAGTAGTACAGCAGTTACTAAATATATAACATTACTCATACCTATAAAAAAAGGCACAAGAGAAATCCAAAATAAAAGTATGCTATAAATTATAGTTTGTTTTTTAGTATATAAAGATCCTTTTATGGCAGGCATCATAGGTACTTTACAATTTTTATAATCATCATTACAAAATAAAGCCAAAGCCCAAGAGTGAGGTGGCGTCCAAATAAAGATAATCAGGAACAATATAACAGACTCTAAAGAAACGCTGTTACTGACAGAAGCATAACCTATTACAGGTGGGAGAGCTCCAGCTGCTCCACCAATAACAATATTTTGGATAGAACTACGCTTTAACCATATGGTATAAATGCAAATATAATAAAAAATAGTAAATAACAATAATAATGCTGACAGGAAATTTACGCATAATGCCATAAAAAACACTGAAAAGAATGCCATTATCAATCCAAATGATAATGCTTCATCAGATTCTATAGCACCTCTTACTATCGGTCTTGTTTGCGTGCGTTTCATTAAGGCATCAATATCCCTATCATACCACATATTAATCACTCCAGCACTACCTGCACCTATCGCTATACAGATTAAAGCAATGATACTAATGAATGGATGCAGCGAATCAGGAGCAATCCACATTCCAGAAAAGCCAGTAAAAACAACTAACGACATTACACGCGGTTTCATTAGTATGATATAGTCTTTAACTGTACTTTGAGGATAATTAACTTTCTCTAAATTTATTAATTTTATTAAAGAATTCATATAAAAGTTTTTTTACTAAATATAAAAAGTTTTAAGATAAAAATCAACGATTGACTTTAATGCAAGAAATGTATATGTTTTTTTGTGATTATAATTTAAAAGTTAAGGATATTTTCAGTGACAAAAATCGTACGTTCTAAATATAAAGCTAGTAGAAGACTTGGTGTTAGCTTATGGGGTGATTGCAAAGATGCATTTAATACCCGAAATTATCGCCCAGGTCAACATGGACGCAATACCATGGTTAAAACCTCCGATTATGGGTTACATTTAAAAGCTAAACAAAGAATAAAATGCCATTACGGTCGTATGACTGAAAAGCAATTTAGAAATATCTTTGGATGTGCTCAAAAAATGAAAGGTAATACAGGTGAAAACTTCATCGGATTACTTGAAAGTAGGCTTGATTCTATAGTTTATAGAATGAATATTGCGCCAACTATTTTCTCTTCTAGACAATTAATATCACACGGTCACATTAAAGTAAATGGCAAGAAAGCTGATATAGCAAGTATACGTCTTAAAGAAGGTGATGTTATAGAAATCAAAGAAGCTTCAAGACAAATGAGCATTATTCAAGAATCAGTTTCAAAGCAAGGTCAAACAACTCCTGATTATATGTCATTTGATGTAGATTCACTAAGTGGTCAATATTTGAGAGTCCCAACAATTTCTGACGTTAGATATCCTTTCACTCCTGAAGTGCATTTAGTAGTCGAGCTATATTCCCGTTAATTCTAATATTATGCCCACGCAAGTTTTATATCTTGCGTGGATCACAAGAAACGCTACTACTTTTATATCATTAATAGCCTTTTTGATCACATAACTTAACTTTTTTGTCATTACAAGGAAAAATGGCACTGTCAAGTTAAGTAAATGAGTGTTAAAAAGGGCACCGTATTGAGCGAATGTAAGGAATGGTTTGTGTCTGTCAGATTCTTTGTGTAAGTACGATTTCTCCATTTGTCCAATTTTGTAAAT
>CAZJDC010000210.1:0-2099 GCA_964544715.1 uncultured Rickettsia sp.
TATACCCGTAACCCACTATTGATCAGCTATACAGAAACATGGTAAATACGAAACTAGCGTTAAAACAGAAATTTTTCAATAAAAATTGAAACAATTTTTCATTTTAGTGTAAATATTAAAATTTTTTTGTGAAAATTTTATTCAATCATAGATTATGTGGGGTTTAATATTTTTGGCGGACGGACGAGAAAGCCTAGAATGCTATTCTAGCATGGTGTTGTTGCGTGGATCGGCAAACGCCTTCGGTGGGCACCATCAAGTTAACCATAAAACACAGGATTTGTATAAAATTTATGATCTACAAGTCGCATAGCTTCGTTCACATAATACTTATTTTTTGCTAAATCTGAGTTCACTTGACGGTACACCAACGGAAGTATTGTTACGTGGATCGATTTTTTCCCTGTCATCCCGTGATTTATTCACTTGGTCCAGTAAAAATACTAATAACATTAGTATTTTTTATTGTTTTCTTGATGCCTCAGGTACAAGAAACTCGATAACACCGAGGGTGTATTTTTCTATCCATGCAACAAGCCAGGGAATGACATCTATTTATTTAGCATTATGTTGTACCTTCATTACACCATCAAAAAATTGTATATTTAAAACTTTTTCAGTAGTAGTTTTAGAAGATACAAAATTACCTGATTCACCTTTAACTATGGCAAAACCACGTTTTAATACATTGTGATAGTCTAAGCTTAATAGTAACAGACTATTTAATTCCAATTTATACTCAAAATTTTTCAAAGTATTATTTGCCAATTTTATGATATAAGTAGCTTTGTGTGTTAATTCGAGTGTTTTATAAGTAATAATTTTATGTGAGCTGATTCTTTCTTTTGAAAATGATTTAAGCTTTGTTTCTTTTAGATTAATGAGGCACGGTAACGAATCTAATAGGTTAAATCCCGTTTCATCGAGTAATTGTTGTTTATGATTTATGTAATGGGCAAGATATCTATTTATTTTATCATAATTTGTAATAGTTTGTTCATGACTCTTAATTAGTTGCTTATTATTATATAATAATATATCTTCATAAGATTTTATAGTGTTGTTTACAATAGATCGTACTGGTACTACGAATTCGGCGGCGGCAGTTGGAGTAGGAGCTCTTTTGTCGGCTGCTAAATCTATCAAAGTGTAATCAACTTCATGACCTACAGCTGAGATAATAGGGATTTTTGAGTTATAAGTGGCACGCACTAGTACTTCATCATTAAACGACCAAAGATCTTCGATAGAGCCGCCACCTCTTGCAACTATTATAACATCTGGCTTATTTGCTTCTTCTAGTTTGTTAAAGCCATCTATGGCTTCAGCAATCTCATTACCAGAATTCTCGCCTTGTACACTCACTGGCCATATTATTATATGAGTTGGAAAACGTTCACGAATTCGGTGGATAATATCTTGTATAACAGCACCAGTTATTGAAGTTATAATGCCTATTTTATTAGGTAAAAATGGTATAGGTTTACGTGTTTTATTAAATAAACCCTCTTTTTCTAAACGTGCTTTACGTTCGTTTAGAATTTGTATCATAGCTCCAAGCCCTGCTGGCTGTAAATTCTCGACTGATAACTGATAACGTGAATTGCCTGCATAACTCGAAAGTTTGCCACTAATTACTACTTCCATCCCGTCATTTAACGGAAACTTGATTTTAGCAAGAATAGGACGCCAACAAGTACAAGCTAAAATTGCAGTATTTTCTTTAAGATTAAAATAAGCGTGTCCTGAACTTGCTATTTTTAAGCCAGAAATCTCACCTTTTACTTTAATATAGCTGAAATTATTTTCTAATAATTCTTTGATTTGGTTAGAAATTTCACTAACGGAAAATTCTTTAGTAGTTTGACTGGAAGTAAAATTATCTAGCATCTTGATATTTTTAACTGGATCCTGCTACAAGCTCGTGGGATGACATACATTACCAAATAAGTATAACCCTCCAATACTCAAAAGAGCAAGCAAAATTTTTATTATTTGCTATATTAATAATAGCTTGCTAATATTTTCTAATATTTTAAATATTTGGTTAATAATAAAATGCTACGGGTAATATTCTTATTTAGTCAGCGCTATATATT
>CAZJDC010000211.1:0-2092 GCA_964544715.1 uncultured Rickettsia sp.
AAAACTATTTTTCTCTAGATTACCATATTCATTGCTAAGTGCGAAACTCCTAATAGTATATCAACTACATACCAATATTTGGTTGATGCAAGTTTTTTATTGGGACGAATTGTATCTCGATATATAATGGTAATTTGTCCAAAGTCCAATTAATAATTAAAGTGCAAAATTATAATTTGCGTCATATTAAGTTTTTAATAGATAAAACAAAATTTTGCGATAAATGTAATAATGCATTAAACATAAGGAAAAAAGTAGTAAAAAGAATTTTTGAAGAAGGCATAACAAGATATAAGTGTGGTTTAAGTGCTAAAAATTACCTAAACCTCGAAAAAGCTACAGCTACAATCAATCTTCAGGAGTGAGTAGAAATGCAAGCATTTACTAAAACCAAAAATCTTAAAGCAACAAGATATTACATTAATTTAGAAAATTAGGCACCTTTCTTTGATTAACCTTATTTATCGCTATAGCCAACGTAAATATAGCAACACTTACCATCGTTCCTATAAATACTCCTCGGAGGTTAAAATATTGTAGAGATAAAGAGTAATGTTCCCAAATTAGAAAAGTTATAGCTCCGCTCATTGATGATAAAACCATTATTTGCTTTGGTACTCTAATGCTAAAAAGCGTTGTTACTAAAGGTGCTAATATTACAGGTCCCCAAAAGCCAGTAAACAATACTACTAAATCTATTACATTGCTAAATTGGAGAGCCGCAATTATAGCAAGGCTTCCTATTACTACATTAATAATGCGGGCAATTAATAATAGCTTTTTTTGATTTTTAACTTTAAATATTGGATTTATTATATCTTTAACTAAAGCTATAGAAGTAACATTTAAGTCAGAATCTGCGGTAGACATAACGGCAGCAAGTAGCCCGCTTATCACTATACCTTGAATTAAAGGCGGGATTATTTGATTGATTAGATAAGGTAATACTAAGCTTGATGGTTGCTCTGGATAAAGTTTATAAGCAATTAAACCATTTAAAGTAACGCAAATTAAAAAGAATAAATATATAACCGATTTTGTATATATTGCTTTAGTGGTGGTAGTAGGATTTTTATTAATCAAAGCTCTTTGCATAAAGCTAGGGTATAGATTCATTACGCTAAAGCTTAAAGCAGCAGCGATTATATCAAAAAATAAGTGAGATTGATTAGTTTCAACAATCAAATCACCTATAAAATTTATAGAACCAACTTTATTTAATCCTGCAAAAGTAACAATAGGTATGGCAATTATCATAGCAAAAAATTGTAATATGTTGGTAAAAATAATAGATTGCAAACCACCGATTGTTGTATAAATAAGTACTATGCTATAGCTTAAAATGACCCCATTAATATAATTTATTTCTAAAATATATTGAAAAATATAACCGCTGACGCTTATTTGAGCTGCTAAAAATCCAACCGATACAATTACGGAACTAATCCCACCAATGAAGCGACCTATATTGCCGTAGTATATACTCATTATATCGCCTATGCTTTCTGCTCCATGATGCTTTGCAATTAGCGGTACTATATAAATAGCAATTATGATATCTATCGGGATAGTAAGTATTAAAGCGTAAGCATAATATGCATGTCCTAAAAAAGCTTTCTCCGTAATACCAAAAGTAGTAGCTCCTCCTACAGAACTTGCAAATATGGTAGCTATTAGCAGTAATTTGGTATTCTGAACCTTACTGTCTGCATTGACATAATTTTTAAAGCTACTATTTTTAGCTCGGTAATAAATACCTACAGCTAAAATGGATATTAGATATAAAAATACAATAATATTATCGATAAGTATTTTGGGCATTATAAGATTTTTAAATTAAAACAAGTTATCAATATATCTTGATTATCATAACATCACAATAAAAAACCAATTAGTATTTATTAACTTAATTTTAATACTAAATAACGCGAGTTTCGTATTCACCATGGTTATGTATAGCTGATAAATAGTGGGTTACGGGTATATTAATAATAGTATTTTGGTTATAAATTAGTTAAAAGATGCAGGTTTTAAACTAAGGTAGTATCTTTACAGAAAATTAGCAAAGAGTTGATAGGTTATTGAAAAATAA
>CAZJDC010000212.1:0-2092 GCA_964544715.1 uncultured Rickettsia sp.
GAGCAGCCTGCCTGACTCAATCTAGTAACAAGAACTATAGTTCCAAAACACATATAACAGGAAAGTAGTATTCACAAAGAATTAGCCATTTATCTGCATTAACAGTTGATCAAAAGAGTTGTGTAAGTTTACTCTAATATAATAAAAATATGAGAAATGGGTTCAAAGTATTTCATAATGTGTTCATCAAATCTAATGCCATTATTTTGTTCATTTTCATTCTATTAAATTGTTATCCAATTTTAAAATATCAGTATGTTTAAAAAAAACCCCATGATTTTGCACTTTCAAAAAATAACGTCTCAAATCTCAAATAATTTAAGGTTGGTCTTGTATCTAATAATTACAATTTGCCAATAACACTTCCTTATATGAGACTAAAGCCCACCTTGTTGAAAGATTTTGGCGTATATTTTCATTTTATGTTTTCATTTTAGTAGTAATGTTATCTTGATAAAAGGAATGTGGTAAGGATGTGTCTTTAGATAAGACTAAGATAAAATTATAATTATCGGAAATATTAATTTTTGTGATTTTCCAATCTCCTTGGCATTGTAGGATTATATGTTAATTAAATATGTTTATATGAGTTATTTATAGCAGAACATTCCTATATGAGTAATAATTAATATTTAGGTTCGTGATAAACAAAAAGGAACACGACTTTGGATCTGTTAAATTAATTAGGCTGGATGGTTTCGCGATAGGGACCGGGTATGGACATGTTAAACGAGGAAGATTATAACGAATTTCCAATTAAAGAATGTAATGTTTACTCCGATATAAGTACTCTTAATTCTTGTTTTGATTTATCTCAAAGTAATTTCGGGTCAACGTTTAGAATAATCCATCAGAATATAAGGAGCTACAATAAAAATTTTGACGAATTTTGTGCGTTTCTCCAAGGGATAAAAACACATTTTAATTGCATAGTACTAACAGAGGCATGGTTAAAAACAGATTCTTTTTTAGAAAGTATTCCGGGTTACAATATTTTTAGTTCAAGCAACAATCTTAATCAAAGCGATGGTGTAGTTGTATATCTAGATAACTCTTTATCTGCAACCTGTAATCAGCTGTTGATCGGCGGCGTGGCCACTGCCTTATCTCTGACCTTCGACTGGGACGGACAACCTTGTGAATTACTAGCCGTTTACAGGAGCCCTAATTCTAACCTTCAATTGTTTCTTGATGGTGTTTATAACTATTATAATTCCACTTCCCTTCCAGAGTATGTTCGTATTTTCTCTGGTGATATAAATTGCAATATTTTGAACCCATCACTTAACTCAGCTGAAGAAAAATATGTTGACATCCTTAGTGATTTTGATTTAATACAATGCATTGACAAAGTAACTCGCCCTGAAAGTAACGCATGTCTTGACCACTTCTTTTTGAAATTAAAATCATTTCATTCAGCATATCCGGCGGTTATTGAAACTAATATAACGGACCACTATCCTATTGTTCTAGAAATTTCTAAACCTAGTAAACGACATCCAATCTCGAAAGATTCATTTAAAATAAAAATTGATTGGAATAAAATTGATGAAAAACTAAAAGAATCTGATTGGCAGAATATTACCAATTGTAGAGAAATTAATACTTGTACTTCTAATCTAATTGAAACTATCCAAACTATTATTCATGATGCATCCAAGGAAGTCAAAGTAAACGCAAAAAGTAGAAAACTTAAACCTTGGATTACGGCAGGATTGCTGACATCAATAAGGAGATGGGATATACTCTTTAATACAGTAAAAAAGAATCCATACAACAGGCAATTAAAAAATAGATATAACCAATATCGCAACATGCTGCATTCACTAATTAAACGCACCAAATTCAATTATTACAAGAATAAAATCGAGGAAGCAGCGGGAGATGCTAGGAAATTTTGGACAACTATCAAAGAGGTGTCAGGTAGACCACACATTCCCGCACCGTTCCCGGTGGAGGCCTTCTGTGACGGAGGCACTGCTACTCCTGACATAAAAAATATCAGCCAACAATTCAATGACTACTTTGCTAATGTAGGCTACAACCTAGCTAGCGCTATTAATCCAGTGGGGCCACCCGAGGTGGAGGATCA
>CAZJDC010000213.1:0-2032 GCA_964544715.1 uncultured Rickettsia sp.
TAAACATTCCATTGACTTAATAGCATTCTACCTATTTTCTCTCTTTTATTCTTTACAGTATTAATAACGCTAGTTCCTGGAGTAATCTTACCTGAATACACTCTAATAAAAGTTAATGAACCAACAAAAGGATCATTCATAATTTTAAATGCTAAGGCAGAAAATGGCTCAGACACAGAAACAGGAAAATCTTTTTCCTCACCTGTGCTCACTTCAACGCCTTTTACTGTAGCAACGTCAATAGGTGACGGCAAATAATCTACTACAGCATCAAGTAAGGGCTGTACGCCTTTATTTTTAAATGCACTACCACATAAAACTGGATAAAAAGCTGCTGCAATAGTACCGTTTCTTATTAATTTCTTAATTTCTTCTTCAGTTACTTCTTCACCGGACAAATATTTTTCCATGATTTTATCGTCTAGCTCAACAACCATATCAAGCAAATTAGCACGATATTCTTCTGATTTTTCTTTCATATCATCAGGAATTTCTTGATAAAAATACTCAGAACCTAAAGACTCATCTTTCCAAACTACTGCTTGCATTTTAACAAGATCAACAACTCCTTTAAAATTTTCTTCAATACCGATTGGAAGCTGAATAACTAAAGGCTTTGCTCCTAAGCGATCCTTGATCATGTCAACGCATCTATAAAAATCTGCTCCCATTCTGTCCATTTTATTGACAAAACACATTCTAGGAACATTATATTTATCAGCTTGTCTCCATACTGTTTCAGATTGAGGTTCAACACCTGCAACACCATCAAATACTGCAACAGCACCATCAAGCACACGCAAAGAACGTTCTACTTCGATTGTAAAGTCAACGTGTCCAGGAGTATCAATAATGTTAATTTGTTTATCTTGCCATCTACAAGTAGTAGCAGCCGAAGTAATTGTTATTCCGCGTTCTTGCTCCTGCTCCATCCAGTCCATGGCAGCACCACCTTCATGAACTTCACCTATTTTGTATGATTTACCTGTATAATATAAAATACGTTCAGTAGTGGTAGTTTTACCTGCATCGATATGAGCACATATACCGATATTACGAATACTTTCAAGCTTTTTACTCATATTTAGTTACCATGCTTTGTTTTTTTAGGACTAAAGTGTGAGAAAGCTTTATTAGCTTCAGCCATTTTATGAGTATCTTCTTTTTTCTTAATAGCAACACCTCTATTATTTGAAGCTTCAAATAATTCTTCAGCGAGTTTGTCAATCATCATTTTCTCAGAACGCTTTGCTGCCGCCGTAATAATCCAACGAGATGCCAGGGCGTATCCTCTTCTTTCGTCAACAGGAGTCGGAACTTGATAATTAGCTCCACCTACTCTTACAGAAGTTACTTCCAAATATGGCTTTACATTATTCATAGCATTATTGAATGTATGACATGGATCAGCTTTATGTTTCTTTTCAATTTTATCGAAAGCAGAATAAACTATTTTTGCCGCGAGAGCTTTTTTCCCCTCTTTCATAATATTATTGATAAACCTAGAAAGTAAAACACTGTTATACTTCATATCAGGTAAAATTACTCGTTTTTCTGCAGCATGACGACGTGACATTTGACTTTTCCTCTCCTCTATACTAGATAATTATTTTTTTGTAGCTACAACTTGTTTACGAGGAGCACCATAACGTGAACGACCTTGTTTACGCCCTTTAACTCCAACAATATCATAAGCACCGAGTACTACATGATATTTTACCCCTGGAAGATCAGGAACCTGCCCGCCTCTTACTAATACTCTATCGTGCTCTTTTACACTATGCTTCTCACCAGGAATATAAACATTCACGGTTCTTTTATTGCTTAAACGTACAGTTGCTACTTTACGAAGAGCTGAGTTAGGCTTTTTAGGAGTAACAGTTTTCACTACTAAACAAACTCCACTTTTAAAAGGATTAGCCTCTAACGCAGGAGATTTAGTTTTACGAACTTTTGATTTTCTTCCAAAACGTACTAATTGATTATATGTTGGCATAAAAAAAAACACCCCCCCAAGTCAATTTTCTACAAT
>CAZJDC010000214.1:0-2002 GCA_964544715.1 uncultured Rickettsia sp.
CACCACTTGCATGATTTAAAATAGATATGATTTGGCTATCCACTACGTTTTGATAGTCTCTTTGGAGGTACAAACCCCTCCATCTTTCAGATGGAGAAGCTTTAGTTTGCCATGTGTGTTATGATGCGTTAGCATCATAAGCACTATGACACATTACAGCAGTAAATCCCATACAGTTTTACTATCATCGCTATCACATAGTGTGGATTACAAAGTATCGATATAAGATATTAATATATTAAGATATTAACTTACGATATAAAAAAGAGGGTTCGAGAAATTATTGCACAGGTAGCAACAGCATTAGGTATTAAAATAGAAAATGGAGTAGTATCAAGCGATCATATACACATTTTTGCTAATATGCCACCTCATATAAGAATCTGTGAATTTGTACAAAAAGCGAGCAGCAGATCTTCAAAGAAGATGCAAGAGGAATTTCCAATATTAAAACAAAAGTACTGGGGTAGACATTTGTGGGCACGGGGTTACTTTAGTGCTACTAGTGGTAATGTGATTGATGATATAATTAATGAATATATTAATAAGCATACTGATGCACATGAATCAGACATGATTTCTAACATAAAACTCGAATAAGCTTTAGCTTTATATACGACTTCTAGTTGTTAAAATCAAACTTTTATCTCTCAGATGAAAGTGGTTGATATTGTCATCTTTTAGAATTTCCTTTTTTATTATAAGAAAATTCGGCTCTGTCCAAGTGATTGTGTAAATTGAATTGAGCCATTAAATTCTACCATCAAATTTGATCATAAAATGAGCCATATCACGTTTATTTTTGGTCACTTTTTTAATTGGCTATTCAGTGATTCTATTGCATTTGTAGTGTAAATTATTTTACGAATCTCCTGCGGATATTGCAAGAAAATTATCAAATTCTCCCAATTTATTATACCAGGATTTAGCTATATGATTAGATTCAGGTCAGCTGATAATAATTTTCTGTCCTTATATGATACATACATCAGACTATTTCTGATTTGATGAACGATACAAATTTGGTGCTCCGTTTTCGGATATACTGCTGCAATTGCATCAGACATGCCAGTTAGATTATCACTACAAGCAATATTGCTTGTAGTGATAATCTAACTGGCATGATATCTTGTACTCCTCGATTCTTAAATTCAGTAAAATTACCAAGCCAAAATTTAGCTCCTTCATTTTCGCTTATCCATAATCCTAAAATATCTTTTCTTCCAGATAAATCTATACCCAAAGCTATATATACTGATTTGTTCATTATCAATTGATCTTGTTTTACTTTAACTACCAAACAGTCAAAATATACTATAGGGTATAGTAATTCAAAAGGTCTACTGTTCCAAATTCTTACTTCATCAATTATTGCAGCTGTAATCCTGCTGATTCAGCTCTATATAATTCTTGCAATTGAGTTTTAATATCAGACAAACTGCATGCCTTTGGCATATAAGGATATTATCTTTTGGTCTAAACCATCTATTCTTGTTTGTCTCTTTGAGACTATTATAGATTCAAACTTACCTTGTATATCACGTGGAATATTTTTAGCTCTATAGCTCCATTCTCACTAATTAGATTCTTACTAAAACTACCATTCCTCGCATTCTCAGTTGCAGTTCTATCATATTTGCTATAACCTAAATGCTCTGACATCTCAGCTTGCAGAGCTCTTTCTAAAATGCCATGGGCTAATTCCTGAATTAATCAATCCTGACTAAGAACTGTCTTAAAATCTACTCCTCCTTCTATCAGTAGATCTATTGCTGCATTTATTTTTTTATTCTGTTCTATCTGCATTCCTGTTACCTATATTGTTAATTACTTCTTAATATAGGCTCAACAATAATTTACACAATCATTGCAACAGACTCGAAAATTCTACTCCTTTTGTCGATTGTTTTTTTTTTTTTTTTTTTTTTTTTTTTGGGGGGGGAAAGGATTACCTGTGGCGATATTGCATGCAAATAAAGCTATTCCTAGCGGACTATAACTC
>CAZJDC010000215.1:0-1993 GCA_964544715.1 uncultured Rickettsia sp.
ATAACTAATTTCATTAACCTTAGTACAAACAACATTGAAAAAATTCAACATTTCTACCTCAGAATTTACAAAATTACTATTAAATAGCACTTAAAATTCAATAGAGAAATATTAAAAATACTATTTTTTGAATAAAATTAAGAGCTCATGGAGATAGTTTTGTCCAAAGTTCAATGGTAAATATTTTGTTATGGTAAAACTCCTATGAACACTTTCAAGGAAAATAAGAAGTTATCTGTTGAAAACAACAATGAAATCTTATATCATGAATACTCATCTGACAGTCATAATTTATTAGACATTCAGATATAAAATTTATAGTGCCTGTAAGATTAAATCTTAACTTCTACAAATTATGAAATAATTCTTTTACTGGATCTAGTTCCCAGGCTACGGGATGACACCGCAAATAAAAATACACCTCTAAAATGACACAAAAAAAATCTTCCAATAAAGTTCTTGGTGCTTTTTTAGGTACCATTGTTGAATATTATGACTACAGCCTATACGTCTTTTCTGCTGCAATTATTGCTGAAAAATTCTTTTCCCCTGCTACAGATCAATTAACAAAACTTGTAAATGTTTTTGCTGTATATGCTGTTGCGTACCTGTCAAAGCCTCTTGGATCTTATATATTTGGACGTATAGGTGATAAATATGGCAGAAAAAAAGCCCTTAGTTTTACGATTGTCGGTATTATAATTCCCACCCTAATGATAGGGTTATTACCTGATTACTCTACATTGGGAGTTTGGAGTACGATAATCCTCGTTTTATGCCGCTTTATGCAAGGTATATTTATTGCAGGTGAGTATGATGGTGCTGCAATTTATGTTATTGAACATTTAGGTCCAAAATACCAATTTACAGCTTCAGCTATCACTAGATGTACGGGTGTTATAGGATTATTGTCAGGAATTGGGGTAACTAACTTCTTTAATGCACATATTTTCCCTGATTGGAGTTGGCGTATTCCATTTTTATTAAGTGTACCATTGGGGCTTGTAACTCTTTATTATCGTCAGAAATTTGATGAGACACCTGAATTTAAAAGGGCTGATAGTAATATTTCTATTCAAAAATTTAATGTTTTGATTCGAAAACAATGGAAGAATATTTTACCTCTTATATTTTTAGCAGGAGGTTCTGGAGCAACATATCAAATTGCAATCATTTTCATGAAGCAATATTTACCTCTTGTGTTACCTGCGACCGGTATTATAATTAGTTCCTTTTCTGTATTGGTAGTATTATGCTTTGCTGTTTTTATTCCAATCGCCGGATTTATTGCTGATCGTATTCGTGTTAATATAGTATTAAAAACTTCCCTCATATCTACCATTATAGCAAGCATAATTTTTACGACAGCGGTAGAGTACCAAATGACTAATTTGGGATTTTTGGCTAGCTTAATGTTAGCTGCTTCAGTTGCTCCGTCTAATGCTCTTGCTCATAGCGTAGTTATTAAATCTTTTGCAGTTAGAGAGCGTTATCGCACTATAAGCTTTGGGCATACTATAGGATCAATGCTAATGTCCGGTACTGCTAATTATATATGTCTATTGGTAATAAAAAGATATAATTTTACCTTATTCCCTATTTTATATATTTGTATCTTCAGTGTAATCGCTTATTCTATGACTGTGTTATTTGATCGTAAAACAAAATGAAAACTCACATTAAGATTTCTTTTTAAACTTATATTAAATAATCTACTTACTTTGATTACTGATTCTCCAGAATTTATACATTTTATTACTCTTTCTCTTAAATCGTATGAATACAGACTTGGCATAACTTTTTATTCTTAGCTTAACACTTTTCTAGTCAATATTCACTACCTATTTAACTTAAGCTATAATTGCTCCAATAATATTTTAAGGTAATTGTAACGATGTGTTTGAGATTTATATGTACGAGACTATTGATTAAGGAGTGAAAACCCGGTCAGGTAGTTGTTATGGATAATATTAACTTCCATAAAACTTCTACA
>CAZJDC010000216.1:0-1978 GCA_964544715.1 uncultured Rickettsia sp.
TATTAGTTAGTGATGAATGGATAAGAAAACATTTAATAGATTATCATAATGCTCAAAAGCTTAAGCCTGGAAATAGCGGAAGTGATAGTAAACTTACTGGACAGTAGGAATCCGAGTTAATAGATCATCTAGGAAATAATAATTATGTGTATGCTAGAGATATAGGGTTTGTACATAGAACGTCAATATGGAGTAAATCTATAATTATCTGTGGTAATCAAGCTGTTAGACAGACTTGTTAAGGATTGAGAGGTAGTAACAACTGACAATCCTAAGGTTAATGGTGATTATATTAATGAATAATAAAAGAAATTAGAAGCAAATACTCAAGATAAAAGTAAGATTTTATTTGATATGTGATAATGATGGATATCATAGCTTAAAAAAGGTAAAAGAATATCTACAACACAGTAAAAGAGAGTTGCTATTTTTGCCAGCATATAGTCCTAATGTGAACCTAATTGAATGACTGTGGAAATTTATGCATTCTGTTGTAGGTAACAATAAATTTTATGCGAATTTTGAGACATTTACTGATTCTATAGGATTATTTTTTGAAAATATTAACAACTCTTCATGTTGAAGAAGTATACATGTAAAAATTTCTATACTTTCTAAGGAATCTTCTATTTTTATTCGAGGCTATATCTCTAAAATTTCTAATTTTTGTTTTTTATCTGTCATAAAAACTACTTTAAATTAAATTAATAAATTACTTTTTTAGTAAAGGTTATATACACATTTTGAATGTCCATGTCAATACAGATTATTAATAAATTAATAATCTGATTTTATGAAATAAAGACCACATGCAGGAGCGGTAGGACCAGCAACTTTTCTATTTTTGGCTTCTAGAACTTGCTGCATTTGCTCAGGTTGCCAAATATTTTTACCAACTAATACTACACTACCAACTATATTACGTACCATGTGGTGTAAGAATGACGGAGCAGAAAAATATAATTTTATTTCCTCATTTTCTTTTATGATATCAAGTTTTGTTAAAGTTTTTGTTGGGGATTTCGATTGGCAAGAGCCAGCTCTAAATGAAGTAAAATCGTTTTTACCTAAAAGGTAATTACCACTTTTCTGCATAGATGAAACATCTAATGGCACACTAATCCACCAAATACGATCAAGATCAATTACCGATGGATATGGTCTATTAAGAATTCTATATACATAATGACGTGCTATTGCGGAAAAACGAGCATGGAAATGATTTGGAGCTAATTCACAATCCCACACTCCTACTTTATATGGTCTTGTAAAATAATTGATGGCTCTGATGATTTTATCAGGCTCTAAATATTTTGAGAGATCAAAATGTGCCACTTGACCTATCGCATGAACTCCCGCGTCAGTTCTTCCTGAGCCGAATAATGTTGCTTGCTCGCCGGAAAATTTGTAGATCGCTTCTTCTAATATTTGTTGTACCGATATTACTTCTAATTGTCTTTGCCAACCTGCAAGATTCGTGCCTAAATATTCAATGGTAATTTTATATCTGTACATCAGAAAGAGTGGATTTTACAACTGTCATTCCGTTTTTTGGGAACTAGATCCAGACACATAACTAAAAAATATCAATATTATTGATATTTTTAACTGGACCTCGTGAATAAATCACGGGCGGCTTTGTTGCGTGGATCATATTCAATCTTGTCATCTAACTCACTTGTTTGTAGGATCCAGTAAAAATACTAATAACATTAGTATTGTCTATTGTTTTCTGGATGCCTCAGATACAAGCAACTAGATGACACCGAGGGTGTTTTTCGATCCACGCAACGTGATGCCATCACGGGGGGGATGGACCACAGCTGGTCGAAAGTTAAAAATATTATCATCATTTGAGCTCTATAAGGCTTGGGTCTCCTCTACACAAAATCACCATATCTCTGATAATTTCTTTTTCAAGAGCTAAAGTAAATTTTAATAATGTAGATTTAAATTCTGGCAATTTATTCAATATTTT
>CAZJDC010000217.1:0-1950 GCA_964544715.1 uncultured Rickettsia sp.
ATCTCATATCACAAAACATATGAGTTCAGTAGATCAAAAATTAGATGAATATAGTCAGAAACTATCTGCTAGTGCTGCCTATGTTGTTGAGTGTAGCAATTATAGTTTTTTAAAGAATATGTGCCTAGTGGTATTATTTTCAGCAATAGTATCAGGTGGTACTGCGTATTTAGTGACTACTAAATTTCCCAGATATTTAACTGTCACAGATGCAAATAATGTCACAATACAAGATTGTGATGTCAGTGTTTTAGGCAAAGCTAAAGATCCTGATAATTTGATGGAAAAAATGACAAAAAAGAAATAGATTCAGGAGGCTCTAGGTCAAAGGGATACCGCTTTGACCTAAGGTGTAAAACTCTACACTTGATCTGACAGACAGTGATTGATTAAGCAGCAAAAGAGCTGTCAGATAAGTAAGAATTAATAGACTTATCTTGAGCAATTTTAATGCTATCCTTGAAAGTTTGCATAGGAGTTTTTCCATAACAGAACTTTCCAGCATGAGGGCTCTGTCCAAATAAGTGTGGACATTCTAAAATAGGCATTAGGCTCTGTCTCATCAATTGTGTAAATTTCGTGAGCCATTAAATTCTACCATCAAATTTGATCATAAAATGAGCCATAGCTTCATTCCAATTGGGGATAGGCATAGACCATTTTTTGGTAATATAATCAATTGTCAGATATAAAACCTTAAATACTGCGTCATCATTTGGAAAAATGCGTTTATTCTTAGTAACTTTTCTCAATTGGCTATTCAGCGATTCTATCGCATTTGTAGTGTAAATAATCTTACGAATCTCCTTTGGATATTGCAAGAAAATTATCAAATTATCCCAATTATTATACCAAGATTTAGCTATATGCGGATATTGCTTACTCCATTTTTGATCAAATGACTCAAGAGCTAATTCTGCTTCTTTTTCAGTAGCAGAAGTATAGATTAGTTTCAAATCCGCTGCTAATTGTTTTCTATCTTTATATGATACATATTTGAGGCTATTCCTGATCTGATGGACAATACAAATTTGATGTTCAGTTTTCGGATATACTGATGCAATAGCATCAGACATACCAGTTAGATTATCACTACAAGCAATTAAGATATCTTTTACTCCTCGATTCTTCATTTCAGTAAAATTAACCAAGCCAAAATTTAGCTCCTTCATTCTCACTTATCCATAAGCCTAAAATATCCTTTCTGCCAGATAAATCTATTCCTAAAGCTACATATACTGATTTATTAATAATAAGTTTATCTTGTCTTACTTTCACTACCAGACAGTCAAAATATACTATAGGGTATACTGATTCAAGAGGTCTACTCTGCCAACTCCTAACCTCATCTATTACTTCATCTGTAATCCTGCTGATTAGGCTTTCGCTTACTTCCGCACCATATAATTCTTGCAATTGAGTTTTAATATCAGACACACTCATGCCCTTCGCATATAAGGATATTATCTTTTGGTCTAAGCCATCTATTCTTGTTTGTTTCTTTGAGACTATTATAGGTTCAAATTTACCTTGTCTGTCTCTTGGAACATTTAGCTCTATAACACCATTCTCACTAATCAGATTCTTAGTAAAACTACCATTCCTCGCATTCTCAGTTTCAGCTCTATCATACTTGCTATAACCTAAATGTTCTGACATCTCAGCATGCAGTGCTCGCTCTAAAATACCCTTGGTTAATTCCTTAATTAATCCATTCTGACTTAGTACTGTTTTTAAATCTACTCCGCCTTCTATCAGCAAATCTATTGCTTCATTTATTTTTTTATTCTTCTCTATTTGCATTTCTGTTACCTATATTTTTAATTACTTCTAATATAGGCTCAACAAAAATTTACACAATCATTGCAAAAGACTCTTGTACTTCTGTCTGTTTGCTGTTGCCTCTGATTAAGTTCTTCGTTAGTCATGCTTGCAAATCCTTAAAATCTC
>CAZJDC010000218.1:0-1935 GCA_964544715.1 uncultured Rickettsia sp.
ATCGTATGAATACGGACTTGGCATAAGTTTTTATTCTTAGCTTAGCACTTCTCTAATCAATAGTCACTACCTATTTAACTTAAGCTATATCTCGCAAATCGGTATAAAACATTCTATGATGTGAAAGGACAGGAATGAATATACCGTTCTTCAGAGGAATTTATATATAAGTTTTGGCATGCAACAAAGCATGGTAGTAATATTGCAAGCTTTGGCGCTTAGCTTGCACGCTCTGCCACATTTGAAGTACTTTGCGTTTTTGCCTTAACTATGTCTGGTATTACCATCTTTTTTTGGTATAGAGGCATTAAAACAATAGAAATTCAGAAGTTAAGAGGTATGGATCATGTAAAAGCTGCTCAACTGAGCAAAATTCTAACAAAAGAAAAAGCAGATTTTAGCATTCAGTTTGCAGGACTTCCTATAGTATAAAGATAGTGAAAGACAACATATACTGATAACTGGAACTACTGGTACTGGCAAAACCAATATGCTCAATGAGCTATTACCTCCAATACGCAGCAAACATGAAAAAGCAATCATTGTGGATATGACAGGATCGTATATAGATATATTCTATGATTCAAGTGGTGGCAATATCATCCTTAATCATTTTGATACACGCACCACTAATTGGCTACCTTGGAATGATATAATAGATACAGAAGATTTTGATGCAAAACTTTTACGCTATGGAAGGTTCTAAATAGAGTAAAGATGGAGAACGGAGCTGTTGTTGCATATAATCATCTAAAAGTCCTAATTTTCTTTGGTAAACCGTTTTACCTATTTTATTTGCAGTTCTTTTTAGAAAATCCCAAACTAGAAATGCACAACTAATGTGATTACGTTGGATACACTGTTTTCTACATTGACAACGTTCTATACCGGTAAGTTGCTTAATTTCTCTATGCATCATGCTCTCAATTACCCACTGAGAAAACCAAACTCATCTTGTGCAGCTTTAGAAGATTTTAAAGTTTTGTTATTGGTAATAATATAATCAACTCTGTTGGTATAAACAGTAAATTTAAACAAATTAACATGCTTATTTTTGGCAAATACTTTTATATGAATCTCAACTCCATGCTGGATTTCTTCTCATCTGAACAGGTCAAGTTGCTCACAGCTTTATAGGACTTAGCAGAACAAGTTTTACTAATGTTTCTATTGGCCTTAATAGGGGCATAATAATATTCCCCAAAAGAGTCAATATGTTGCATAATTTTGTGTGTAGCAATACCATGTGTCAAAAAGTACGGTTTAAAAAGGAATCTTTTTGCTATACACGGCATTATTTAACATGTTGAGTAGGTGATCTAGTGTTGTTACTCCAATCATAAGCAGGCGAAAAATTCGATAATCTATTACCAAAAACTTATCAATATCGGGGTTATAATATACAATACTCACTACTCCTCCTATACCGGTAGTAGTATACCTGTAGCTCCACTGTACTGCGATCTAGAAATCTCTATTTTCTTTGTATTCCTTTTGTTTAAAACCGTATCATCAAATATTGTATATCCATTAAGTGAAACAATAACATCATTTTTAATGTGTTCCCATAACAAAGAAGGTGAATATTTTTCATTTTCTAAAAATCTGTTAATAACATCATGGCTAAATTGCTTTGCATGTTCAGCGTAGTAGGTTAAACTATAATGCTTGTGACTAACTGTTAAAAATTGACAGTAATCTGTTAGTATTAATTGGTATTGCTTGCAATCTTATCCTCTTTGGCATGTTTGATTATTCTTAACATATCATAACGTAAGTTTTGATATTTTTCTTTACTCGAGTTTTGTATTCACCATGGTTCTGTATAGCTGATAAATGTGGGTTACTGGTATATTGATAATAGTACTTTGGTTATACATTTAGTTAAAAGATGCAGGTTTTAAACTAAGGTAGTATTTTTACAGAATTAGCAAA
>CAZJDC010000219.1:0-1917 GCA_964544715.1 uncultured Rickettsia sp.
ATTTTCTTATGGATTCTTGTATTCTTTTTGATATAAAAACCTATTGCCTATAAAGTTTTGTCAGACGGACTAGAAAACAAATTTTCATTATCCTCCTATGTGAACATCCTAATTATTGGGATCTTTGAAGGATCAAGCAATTTTTTCATTTGTGTAAAAGCTTGCACGATATTTTCTACCGAACTATCAATAAATTTATTGGTATTGATATAATTTTCTGATTCATCTTGAATATAAAACAGAATAGATGATATATAAACTGAAAGCAGTAAGCCTCGTTTAGTATAATAATTATAATCAATCGATTTATCACCAGCATATTGCCAAATAATATCACAGCTGTGGAATGCAACTGCTGTACCTTGGATAGGGTTTAGTGCAAAATATGCAGCATTTTTGCTATGAATAATAGGTAATACAGCGTTAATTCTAGTCTTTACTGCTAAGGATATTTTTTCTCTTATTTTATTTGGTATTTCCTGTTTATTTAAAATCTCTAGCGTAATATTATCTAGATATCTTTCAAAAAATGTTACTATTTCAGCTAATCCGTCTGGAAAAAGTATTAAGCCATAACCCTTAGCAAAGCCACATTTTTCTTCTGCTTCATTAATTATTTTGTCATTCCATTCATTAAATGGTAATAATTCTAATAATGATTGCATAAGGCTTATTTTCTTTGTGTAGTGTTCTTCTGGAATATTCATATTTTTAACCTTGACATTATAACTTATTATATAGATAATACAGCTTGTTACCAACATAATATTAAGGAGAGTAACTTTAGTGATACTAGTAAATGTTCACGCCGGTAATTGTGATAATACGCTTAAGAATTTTAAGAAAAAGCTACAAAGAGAGCTTTATTTTCGTAAGATGAAAGAACAGCGTTACTATGAACCGAAGTCAGTAAAACGTGTTCGTAAGGCACAAGAAGCTGCACGAAGAAAAAGAAAGTTTGCTCGCAAAAGAATGTACGAAGATTAAAATTTCTAATTAGTTTTAGGTAAAATAAAAGACAAGTTATTACTCAATAATCCGTCCGCCAAAATTCTACAAGCCTTATTAAGCAATAAGTTTTTATATCAAAAAAAAATACAAGAATCCATAAAAAAATAGTAAGATATGGTCATAAACCATATGGATTTCAGTCAATATGCCAATAGAGAATATTATCACATCACAAAAACAAGGAAAACTTTTTGGTTATAAATTAAAAGAAGAATTAAACTCAAATAATAAGCTATATAAATTAAGAGAATTAATGAATTAGTTTCTCCTCGAAGAGTAGTTATCAAAAAATGTTCCTATTAATAGATTTGGTAGAAATAGAAAATGTTATAGAGTGATGTTTGGCTTTACTATGCTACAAGCAATGTATAATGTTTCGGATTCATTAGCAGAGGAAGAACTACAAGAGAACATGTATTGACAATATTTCTGTGGATGGGAATATATAGAAACAGATATAGCAATATCGGAAACTAGTATAAGAAGATTTCGTAGTTTATTAGGTGAAGCTGAATATAGCGAGATATTAGCGGAGTTGATCATGGTGGGGATAAATACTAATACAGTTAAACAAAAGATTTGGAATTGATAATCGCTGATACAACAGTACAAATTAAGGATATTAGAACCCCCCTCACACACGATGTTTATTTAATAAAGCTACGCTAAGTATTGTGAAGATTTGCCACAGAGTTTTGGTATAAGTTTAAATGCAACATACGCTAGAACATATCTAAGCGTCTGGTAAAGGTGGTCTAGACAAAAGGTTACTATTCCAGTTTAAGATTCCATGGTAATAAATCCACGACTTGCTTAGAGTTATATATGTAATAGTTAAGATTTTATCTTACATTTAGTAACTCACCTTACGCAAAATTTGTAAAATAAGTATAAATGTATTAAGAG
>CAZJDC010000220.1:0-1915 GCA_964544715.1 uncultured Rickettsia sp.
TGGGTTGTGCAATGACTCCTAGATTAAAAACATTAAAAAAAATCTAAACGACACTGTCAGATTAAATGCTAGGGACTTTTAATTTGTATTAATTTATTTTTCAAACACAATTTAATGACTCTCAGATTTTGGGGATTATCATACCATTGTAAGAAAAAATAACTGAAAGCAAAAATACTGTATTGATGAGGTGTAGGCCCTATATTAAATTGATTCAACATTTTTTACCAATTGGGTTAAGAGAAAATCATAAAACAACCTTTAGAACCTGTCCTTAAAAGTTGGGAAACCCTGAATTTTATAGTATAAGGTAAATGCAAATCTTTTTAAATCTCAATATTTAGAAAGATATATTACAGGGCTAGTAAATAAATTACCCTAAACCAAGAAACTAGAGTTGAGCTAGTTTTTGTAAGCAACCCTAAGTCATTTATATGTCTTCTTATGTCACTAACAAGACTACAAGATTAAACCACTCATCTCCATTCATACATGGCTTCAAATAATTACTTTGTATGGTTGCCATTCCAATAAAAAGTATCAAAAAGTATAAAGTATTTAATGAATTGAGTCAATATTGTGGATACATGGTCCAAATACTATAACTCAGTAAACATAATAAGTGAATTAATGCTTAGGGAATTATATCAATAGAACGAACCAGTCTGACTCTTTTGTAAAATGGCAGCTAATAATAATATATTATTAAAGACAATAGTGTTGTTTAAATCAAGGTAAACAAGTATTATTATAATTTAAAATTTATTATCGGTAAATATTTAGCTAGCAATACTGTTTTAGGAGTAAAATTATTTAAAAAGGTAAAATTTTACTTTTCCTAAGACGAGATTAGTCTTTTTCCCATTTGAAATTGATTACTAAGTAAAATCTATTTGAAATGTTTCTGTAATAGCAGCTAATGTAAACTGTAAAATCAAAATTGGATAGTAAAAACTGATATAGAATTTTCCTTAAGTATTTAAAGTACTCATTACCTTGAATAATAAAAGAATATTCATATTTCAATTAGACCATTTACTTTCTCTCACAAAATCAGACTCAGTGAAAATTGTAGACAGTAAAGCTTGTATTACTTCTTTCCACGATTACTAGAAAAATACTTTTCTAGTAATCATGCTTCTCACTATATTTCTCACCATTGAGGTTCTTTAGAATCCCCTATGTTTTGCATTTAGGATCTTAAAGTAAATGATAAAGTTTTGCTTTTAGGATAAGGTTTTATGATGTATGTTGCTAGACCCAGGTGGTGCAAAGAAACTAGCAGTTTTGTATTCAAGGACATTTTCTGGCAGTAAATAGTATTACCTGTCTATGAAAAAGAAGAATTATCTAAGGTATTTGTAATTTTTAAATGTAGAAAAGTGCTTGAGATATGAGCATTTACTTATATTAAAGAAAATATTTTAAAGTTGGTTAAACTTAAACATTTGATTTGAAATATAGTATTTTAACATTTAAAATCGATTCGGATAAAAGTCAAGATAGTGTGATAGCTGATTCTTTATTGAGAACTTTTAAAAAGCAAATCATGATACTAGAAATATATGTAAATAATGTAAATATTATCCCTGGTATAGATGCAAATATGTTCAAACTGACTATAAACAAAATGCAAAATGAAGACTTAAAAATCACTCAGGGAAATTAAGAACTTAAATACTTTAACAACATACTGTAGTGAATTGCCTTGAAATTAAATGGTACCAGAAGGAGAATTCAGGACAATCAAGTATTGTATTTAGCTTAAAAGAATGTAACTACAAAATTCCTTCTGAATATGGTTTATAAGTATATTCATGACTCATATATATATATATATAAGAGGTATTTTTAGAGTTTATAAAACTGTGAGTGTCTATATTGCCTATTGATTTCTAAGTCAATTTAAATAAGA
>CAZJDC010000221.1:0-1899 GCA_964544715.1 uncultured Rickettsia sp.
ACATGCTGATGATACACTCCCTAAACTTTTTGCTAGTTCCAATAATCCTAGTTTTAACTTTATTATTTTTTGATTTAAGGTCATTGGGACCTGCCATTTTTTTATCTGTATTTTTTAATATAAAATATTAATTAAATGTCAGATCAAATGTCAACTAATACAAATAGGAGACAAAATTTAATCAATTTTGTCTTGATTTTGCAGTCTAGTATAGTTATATATATAATATCCTTTTTTATTATTAAAAAATTCCACTCCTTTTGTTGATTGTTTTTGGGGAGGATTACCGTAAGCTAAAGCTTACCCATCTGGAAGATGGAGGTTTGTACCTCCAAAGAGACTATCAATTCAGTAAATTTGACCATTCAGGATCAGAGGCATCACCGGGAGTTTTGATTTCTCGCTCGTTGTGACCCGTTAAATCAATTGTATAGATTCTATTTTTACCAGAAGATTTTCCGTTTGATGGCCAACCTTTAGCAAACATAATAACTCGCCCATTAGGCGACCAACAAGGGCTTTCAACTAAATAACCACTTGCTATTACTCTTTCATTATTTTCATCATCCTGCGGATATGGCTTCATAACACCGATATTAAAAGTTTTACCTTCTGAACCTCTAATAATTTTAGTGAATGCTATGTAATCCCCAAGAGGTGACCAGCTAGGAGACATATAAGAACCACTACCGAAACTAATACGCTGGACATTGCTACCATCAGAATTCATTATATACAATTGAGGAACACCATTTCTATCAGAATTAAAAACAATTCTGCGTCCGTCCGGTGAATAGCTTGGAGAAGTATTAATTCCAAGACCATCAGTTAGTTTATGAAGCATTTTAGTGGCAAGATCAATTTCATAAATATGGGTTGAACCGTTCTTAGCTATAGACATTACGACTTTTTTGCCATCAGGTGCAAATCTTGGAGAAAAAGATATTCCAGCAAAATTGCCAACTATGCTTTCTTTTCCTGTCTTTAAATCCTTTTCATAAACAAGGGTTCGTCTTTTAGTAGCATACGAAACATAAAAAATCTTATCTGCTAAACTAGAAAATCTTGGAGTTAAAACTAACGATTTACCATCAGTAATATATCGGTTATTAGCCCCATCATAATCCATTAAAGCTATTCTTTTTACTTTTTTTAAATCAGGACCACTTTCAGCTACATATATTATTTTACTATCAAAATAACCAGTATCACCAGTGATTTTTTCATATATTTTATCAGCAATTTTATGAGCTGCTCTTCGCCATAAATTGTCAGGTAGTTCAAGTACTTCACCACCAAGTTGCTTTTCAAGTAACGTATCCCATAATATAAAACTGATTTTAAGCTTACCATTTTCAAGCTTTTTTACTTCGCCATTAACTAATAAACTAGCATTAATTTGACGCCATGCAGCGAAAAGAGGTTTATACCCAATGCCAGTTTTTTCTTCTATAAAAGAAGCGGAAGAAATAGGTTGAAACAACCCACAAAGTTTTAAATCGTTAGATATAACTTTCACTATTTCATGACCTACTGTATTATCCGCAACAGAATCAGCTTTAAAATTATTCACCGCAATAGGAGTAGGATCAGCTTTTCCATGTTCGATATTGATTGTCTCAAAAGCATAGCTACTGAAATGAAATAATAGTATTATACAATATATAATGTTTTTCACTAAATTACTCCTTTGTGTGATGGTGTTCCTCGTGGCTTGGTAATCTTCCCAATTTTAAACGCAATAGTATAGTAGAGACTTAAGCTGCCAAAGCTAATTTTTGTATTAGCGTTATACCACCTATAGCCATATTTGGTCTTTCGTTATTATATGACCAAAGCCACTGAGTGACAAGATCTTGTGCCTCTTGAATATTATAAAATAACTGTTGACTCAACCAA
>CAZJDC010000222.1:0-1888 GCA_964544715.1 uncultured Rickettsia sp.
TTTGGTGAGAGTCTTTCAATAATAAAAGACCTCATGCCGGTAAATATTGTTATGGCAAAACTCCTATACAAACTTTTAAGGATAGTAAAAAATTAGCTGTTGAAAACAATAATGAAATTTTGTATCTTCAATACTCCTCTAATAGTCAAAATTTAACTGACAATTAGGTGCAAAATTTATAGTGTCTGTCATATCAAATCTTGACTTCTATAGGATCTTAGGATGCAGACTATGATACAAGATGCTGTGATCAAGGAACGAGTATGATGCTTCCAATCAACGTAATAATACATATTATTAAGAGGATAAATTCATAGTTTCTAATTTTTCACGATTACAAAATATATATAGTATTTTATTTATATTATTTATTTCACTCCCTGGTGGTTTAATTTATCTCCTTACCGGTGCGACGCTTGCTTTTTGGCTTCGAGAATACGGTTTTGATAAAATTACCATAGGTCTTTTTAGTCTAGTTAACTTAATTCAGGTATTTAAATTTCTATGGGGACCACTACTTACAACAGTAAGCTTTATACCCTCAAATAGTCGTGGATATAAATATTGTTTAATCTTTTCGCTACTTAGCTGTATTTTCGGAGTATACATTTTAACCAGTTTTAACCCCATTACTAACTTTATATCATTCTCTCTATGTTTGATAATGCTGGCATTTTTTTCCTCTATTTATGATATGCTTTTACAATCTTCCCAAATGCTGCTTATTACTAATAAAAATTGGGGAATAAGTGAGGCCGCTTGCACTAGCGGATTCAGAATCGGTATACTTATATCAGGTTCTGGTGCATTATATTTATCAACTATTATATCTTGGCAAGAAGTTTATCGTGTAATGGCGATTTTGTGTGTGCCGTCATTATTACTCATAATTGTCTATCCGCTAAAATTTAACGAAAAAATAGCTATTAATGATTTTGATAGATTTTGGTACGCTTTTTATGATTTTATCAAAAAACCTAAATGGTTAATAATTGTTGGCTTTATGCTTCTATATCGCTTGCAGGATAATTTTCTTTCGGTTATGCCAAATATGTTCTATCTTGATATCGGCTATACGAAAAAAGATTTAGCACTTGGATATAAAGCTTTCGGTATGTGTGCTACTATAGCTGGAGGATTTATAGGCGGGTTTTTATGTCGGAAATATGAATATGCGTATATTTTTAGAAGAGTATTGGTTTATCATGCTTTATCCAGTATAACTTTTTTGCTGCTCTATTCTTACAGTAAAACTATTACAACTCTTTATATAGCAGTGTTTTTTCAGGAATTTACCAAAGGGCTAACTATGTCACCATTTTTTTCTTACCAATTAAGATGTTGCAGCTCTAAATATTGCATAACACAGATTGCTCTGATTACGTCTATTGCTTACATTAGTACTGTATTGGTTGGTAGTATTTCTGGTTATGCCGCTACTTATTTAGGCTGGGGGTATTTTTTTGCTATAGCAGGTTTTGGTTTTATACCGGCATATATTCTAATCAGATATTTACCCAGGTTGTAAATTTATTAAAAATTCCTTTTTTGCTTTTCTACTAGGGTATAAAGTTTTAAGAAAAATAGTATTTTCGTCTTCTGTTATTAAGGGACTGCTGCATATACTTGATCAGTTATTCTAACATAAAAAATGTTTTATCCCTTATCTTTCACTTGATCATGGTAATCCTCCCCAAAAACAATCGACAAAAGGAGTAGCATTTTCTAATAATAGAAAAGAAGATTCTAAAAAATGACAATATCAAAACGTAGTGATAGCCAAATCATATCTATTTTAAATAAGGCAAGTGGTGGTGTGCCTATAGCATCTATTATACTAAGAGAACACAAAATATCATCAGCGACGTTTTATAAATGGTGATCAAGG
>CAZJDC010000223.1:0-1844 GCA_964544715.1 uncultured Rickettsia sp.
AAGTTTAGTAAAGCTGAAATCAATAAGCTTCATAGATTTGATTCTACAATCATTACGTTATCCGGTAAGTGACTCAAAGATGGTTTAAACCTTGGTGGAAAAACAAGCGATAGACATATTAAGATCAGTTTTGGATTAAAGGATTCAATATAACCAAGCAGTGTCAGATTTTGTGCTGATCAGTCCTGAGTCCAGCGAAGATGTAGCATTCGTAAAAGCTATCAATGAAGCAAAATTGACAAGTGAAGACATATTATTGTTTGATAGAGGGATAGCCAAAGCTGCTACTTTTATGAAGTTATCCAAGGAAGAAAAATATTTCATTACTTGAGTTAATGTTCATCACAATTACACATGAGTCAAAAATAATGAGATTAAAGAAAGTGCAGGAAATAATCTCAAGATTATCAGTGATGAGATTGTAAATTTACATGGTAAAAATAAACACAAAATTAATTGTAATTTAAGATTAATTACAGCAAAAACTATTAACAATAAAGAGTTATGGTGTTTAACAAATGTACTATACTCAGCACCTGAAGAGGTGGAGAGGCTTAGAAAAAAAGATGGGATATAGAGGTATTTTTTAAATTTCTCAAGCAAAATTTACAATTTTAGCATTTTATTAGCTACAACTCGAATGGAATAACTGTGTATATTTACTGTATATTGATAGCCGCAATTTTATTAATCATGTTTAAAACATTGAATAAATTACCAGAATTTAAATCTGCATTATTAAAATTTACTTAGCTCTTGAAAAAGAAATTATCAGAGATATGGTGATTTTGTGTAGAAGAGACCCAAGCCTTATAGAGCTCAAATTATGATAATATTTTTAACTTTCGACAGGTTGTGATCCCAAGCAACGGGATTAAAGGCTCTAGGTAACCAAGTCATTACACAACGATAAAACTATATTCTCTCGATATTACTCAAAAACCAATCTACTTCCTTGTCATTAGCATTACGGGTAAACGTCCATTCTTCTTTTAATTCATCTATTTTGTCAACTACATTTTTGCCTTGGAATAGTAACTTAATAAATATATTGTTACCAAATGTATAAATTTCGGAATATTTAGCAGTTAAAGCTGTTGAGTCGAAAAAATTACCATAAGAGTCAGATATTTTTTCAAATTCTTCTAAAAACCTTTTATCAACTAATGCAGCAAGCTCTTCTGTCTGGTTTTTATAAGATGCTTCTATAATCATTTGGAAAGCAATTTTAGCATTGCTTATAAATTTAATAGGTTGAAACGAATTAAGACGTTTATGTACTGTTTCCATACCATCTACAACAGTCGTTATATTCTCTTCTACTATCAAATTTTTAAAAGCTTTAATATCTTGTGCTGTTGGTGGGTCTTGTGCTTCTTCATATGATTTATTAGAACTATGTGTTACATCTTTAATCACTGGTTCACCAAAATAAGATTTCTGTTTTGCTGGATCATTATCCGAGGTAGCACCAAGCATTGTAATTAGCTTATTGATAATAAAAAAAGCAATGCCAGCAAAAATTAATAGCTCGATTATTTGAGGAGACATTCTACGTACTCTAAAAGATTATCCTTTCATTTTAATATAAAAAAACAATCTTTGAAAGTTATTTATCTCACTACATGACAATTTTTCATTTTAGCACCTCTGGCTGTTGGAATATCGAGGACAACAACTGTATCCAACGTACTAATTGAGTAGAAATATTATACAAGATATTAACCATATGTATCTCTAATCCCACACGAAATATACTATTTTGCCTATAACCGTGTTTTTTGATAATTATCGGTTCATCTAAAACTATAATTTCTCCAGTGTGATAAGCTAGGCAAAAAGCA
>CAZJDC010000224.1:0-1837 GCA_964544715.1 uncultured Rickettsia sp.
TGGCTCCATCTTTGACTATAATTTTACTAAATTATCCGAGCACAATTAGATTTAAATGCTATCAGTGATCATTTTATGAATAAAATAAATAATTATATAATATTTAACGATTTATGACACACTATAGAACAGAAAGCGATTCTTTTGGAGAAATTCAAATAGAGGACAAATTTTATTGGGGAGCACAAACACAAAGATCATTAGAAAATTTCAAAATAGGCAAACAAAAAATGCCCGAAATTTTAATCCACTCTCTTGCTATACTAAAAAAATGTGCTGCAAAAGTTAATTGCGAATTTGGTGATCTAGAACCTAGAATAGCTGAAAGTATAGAAAAAGCTACGAATAGAATTTTGAATGGTGAATTTAGTAATAATTTTCCTTTAGGAGTCTGGCAAACAGGCTCTGGAACCCAAACAAATATGAACATGAACGAGGTAATCGCCTCTATTGCTAATGAAGAGCTAACCGGCACGAAAGGCGACAAATCGCCAGTTCATCCTAACGATCATGTCAATAAAGGGCAGTCATCAAACGATTCGTTCCCAACAGCTATGCATATCGCAACTGTACTTGCAACTAAGAAACAGCTAATACCAGCTCTAAATCATTCACTCAAAGCTTTACAAAAAAAATCAAAAGATTGGGATAGCATTATAAAAATCGGACGCACCCATTTACAAGATGCAACTCCTATAACACTTAAGCAAGAATTTTCCGGATATATTACACAAATAGAATATGCTTTAGAGAGAATAGAAAATGCATTAAAAAAAGTTTATTTTCTTGCTCAAGGTGGCACGGCAGTCGGTACCGGAATTAATTCACGTAAAGGATTTGACATAAAATTTGCTGAAAAAGTAGCAGAATTCACCAAGCAACCTTTTAAAACAGCACCTAATAAATTTGAAAGCTTAGCGGCTCATGATGCTCTTGTAGAATTTTCAGGGACTCTTAATACTATAGCCGTAAGTCTGATGAAAATAGCAAACGATATAAGACTACTTGGGTCAGGTCCCAGATGTGGTCTTGGTGAGTTACATTTACCGGAAAATGAGCCTGGTTCTTCAATTATGCCAGGCAAGGTAAACCCCACACAAGTCGAAGCTTTAACAATGGTTTGCACTCAAGTCATGGGGAATCATGTTACAGTTACTATTGCTGGCTCAAACGGACATCTTGAACTTAATGTCTTCAAACCGGTCATAATATTTAATATACTACAATCTATCGAACTACTATCAGATAGCGTCAATAGTTTTGTTACTCATTGCATTGATGGGATAGATCCTAACATAGCACGCATTGATGAGCTACGTGATAAATCTCTAATGCTTGTCACCGCTCTTAATCCGCATATTGGTTATGATAATGCTGCAAAGATCGCTAAAGAAGCCCATAAGCATGGGATTACTTTAAAAGAAGCAGCAAAAAAACTTAATCTTTTATCAGAAGAAGAATTTGATAAAATCGTAATACCTGAAAAAATGGTTAGACAATCTTAGGTTGCATTAAATAATATTAAACACTTTCATCTGAGAGATGAAAGTTTGATTCTAGCGACTAGAAGTCGCATATTAAGCTAAAGCTTATTCGAGTTTTATGTTAGAAATCATATCTGATTCATGTGCATCAGTATGAGTATTAATATATTCATTAATTATATCCTACGTCCGCCAAAACTCTACAAGCTTTATAGGCAATAGGTTTTTATATCACAAAGAATACAAGAATCCATAAGATAATGGTAAGATATGGTCATAAATCATATGGATTTCAGTCATATACCAATAGAGAATATTATCAAATCACAAAAACAAGGAAAACTTTTTGGTTA
>CAZJDC010000225.1:0-1835 GCA_964544715.1 uncultured Rickettsia sp.
TGATGCTGTTTTCTATGCCATTAAAATAGTCACTACCTATTTAACTTAAGCTATAAGGGAAATAAACCATCAGTTTCTTCACGATTATACGGTATATATGATATATCATCAATTATCAGTATTTCAAAATAATCAAATTATTTAATAATTTGATTAAGTTTTAAACGAACCTTTGCTTCTAGTAATTGTGGAACCACATTAGATGCTGTTGTATATAACACACGCCTACCGGCAAGACACACCACTCACGTGCTAAACCTATACTAAGATTACTTGTGCCAGTGTCAGGATTGCCAAAAATCAGTATGTTTTCATAGCAATCCATAAATTCTCCTTGTCAAGATATTGGATCTTAGTGGACGCTAATCCTGGGATACGCTTAATATCAAAGTTGCTTAATAACTTTCTCGAGAGAGTTTTGCTTGCTTCAGCAAGCTGGCAATACGTTGCTGTTGTCTATGTTCTAACTCACGTATGTCTATCACTCCTGTAGATATAATCTACATATGTTTTCTTTTCTTGCTCAAAGCTTTTTCTGCAACTGATTTGTAGCATGATGCAAAAGTAGGGAAGCGAGTAAATTATTTAGCGGTTACGGAGTTATTATCTGTTTACTCATGCGACCTCCATTGTGTTAAAGCAATGTAATTGATCATATTCAGACAGTATTGGTTGATTAATTTTTACTGAACAAACAGTTTTAGTCTGACTATTTAGTAAATCTGTAATATGATCAATTATTGGCTCAATCTTCTCTTCTACTAGCACTTCTAATGCAGCAACTACATTCAATTCTCTATACATTTTTGCTAATTGTAATTTTTATTGCCCTTTACATGGATATATAGATATAAGATGGTTCATATACCTGACGAAATATAGCACGTGAAAATAAAGCTTCATAATATTGATATTAGGCAAATCCTCTAGGTTTTTACGTACTAAACTATCAATGATATATCTATAATTAATAACATACCCATGGCTGATTCTAGACATTTTTTGTAAACATTTGTTACCATAGTAAAGCTCTATTTCTTCAGAAGAAATATAAGCTTTTAAAGTATAAGCTATTAAGCGACTAGGAACAGAATAAGCTACAGATAAAATACTAACTGTACTGCTTTGGTTAACACGTACTGGATAATATTGTAGGTGCATTCCATTTCCTAATTGGTAACTCTTTGAAATAAACTAATTCTTCAGATAATTTTTCTTTTCTACAGCTATTTCGCTTTTCTTTAATTTGTGTATGAATTAATTCAAAAGCTTTTAAATCAATAAAATTACGTGAGATACGTAATAGTAAATGTTGATTCACAGCTTGCTTAAATGTATCATGACTTGTTTTCAACAGAACCATTTTCATGACTAATACCGGGATTGTTTCGTGATGGTGCATCATTATACTAAGCAAGTAATTCTTACCATCTTTCTGTAAATTGTCCAATTTTTACCACATTGGCTTGGTAGAGCTTGTACGATGCTCTGGTAAAACTCCACCTAAAACTCCCCATACAGCTTTTTCAAACCCTGATGCTATAATGTATCAAAACTTTCACTATGGCATATGCTAATAGTTTCCCAACATGAATAAGGCAACATAAAATGAAATAATAAGTGAGAATATGGTTTCCCACCAATACAAATACCCAATTGATTCATATTGCTCCAATCAGACTGGTTTTGTTTGCTAGGAAGAATATTTTGTAAAAAGATTACTGGCTTATCCTTACTAACTCACCTTATGCAAAATTGACAACATAAGCAAAACTTAAGATATATTATGGAAATAATACTTCAAACCCTTGACGTAAAGTGATGTTTTTGTAGTC
>CAZJDC010000226.1:0-1824 GCA_964544715.1 uncultured Rickettsia sp.
TATAGAACCCCTTGACTCTGTTACCCCTGGTATATTTTTTACTAAATGCCAAGATTTATCCGTCATATCCATTTTTATTAGAATATAACTAGGCATTAATTTTTTTTCTACCTTGACGGTTTTACCACGCTTCACTTCGGAAACACCAAAAACCGGTACTAATATATCATCAAAAAAATCTGACATTTTCTGTTTGCTAATTCTCTCAAGCATCATTCGTTTTATACGATTTTCTGCTCCTGATACAGTATGTATAACATACCACTGTTTTGTACTTTTTTCAGAATTTGACATTCTGTCATCTATATTTTGTTCTGCCACAATTTATTCCTTGATAACTTATTTACCGATGTTAAGTATAATTTGTATTATATTATGTATACCATAATCAAGCACTAAACAAATTAGGCTAAAAATAAAAACCGCTACTATAACTAGTAAAGTCGAAGCAATTAATTCTTTTTTAGTGGGCCAAACTACTTTATAAGCTTCTTGTTTAACTTGTTCAAAAAACTTATATATTTTATACTCTTTAAACATATTTATAAGTTATTATATAGTAATAAAGTCACATTACCTGTAATGGCAGGAGTGACAGGCATCGAACCCGCAACCTCCGGTTTTGGAGACCGGCACTCTACCAATTGAGCTACACTCCTATCATATTTTATATAAAAAATCAACAAGATTTGTTGAAGACCTTTTTTTTAAATTAAATATTAATAATCTTATTGTACCTTTAAGGTAATAATAAATATTATTATTTAGCTTTAATATTATCTGCAACTTGAGTTGGTACTTGGTCATAATGATCAAATACCATACTATATTGAGCTCTACCTTGCGATAAAGATCTAAGCGTATTAACATAACCAAACATTTCAGCTAAAGGAACATGTGCTTTAATCACTTGAGCATTACCTCTTGGCTCCATACCTTGAACTTGTCCTCTACGACTATTTAGATCACCAATCACATCACCCATATACTCATCTGGTGTAATCACCTCAACTGTCATAATAGGTTCAAGTAATTTAGGATTACCTTTAGGTATTCCTTCTCTAAATGCTGCTTTTGCTGCAATTTCAAACGCAAGGACACTAGAATCTACATCATGGAAAGCCCCATCAATTAATATAGCTTTAAAAGCTATCATAGGATAACCTGCAATTACACCTGTTTCTCTAATGTTATTTAATCCTTTTTCTACACCAGGAATATATTCTTTAGGTACAGCACCACCAACAATTTTACTTTCAAAAATAAAACTCTTATTTTTATCTTCTTCTTTTAGATCCTTTACATCTTTTAGAGGTTCAAAAATAATTTTTACACGTGCAAATTGTCCTGCACCACCTGATTGCTTTTTATGGGTATAATCAATTTCACAAGATTTAGTAATTGTTTCACGATATGCAACTTGAGGAGCTCCTATATTTGCTTCAACTTTAAACTCTCTTCTCATACGATCGATGATGATCTCTAAATGAAGCTCACCCATTCCCTTAATAACAGCTTGCCCTGTTTCTTGATCTGTTGAAGTTCTAAATGAAGGATCTTCAGCTGCTAAACGAGAAAGAGCTAGCCCCATTTTCTCTTGATCAACCTTTGACTTAGGCTCTACTGCAAGCTCAATAACTGGCTCAGGAAATTCCATTTTTTCTAGAATTACTTTTTTATCTTCATCTGATAATGTATCACCAGTAGTAGTATCTTTAAGCCCTGCTAATGCTACTATATCACCTGCTGATGCTTCTTTTACATCCTCACGGTTATTAGCATGCATTAATAGCATTCTAGCTATTTTAGTCAATGTTTCTGCGG
>CAZJDC010000227.1:0-1824 GCA_964544715.1 uncultured Rickettsia sp.
CGAGCAAATAAATGACTAGGGGCTTCACAACACATGCGTCTGTGAAATAAGAAAGAATATTTCACTAACTACCAGGTGTATTCTCATCTTATTACTATCTCGAGTAGCTAACGAATATGCTATTTATGCTGATGGAGAAGGTAATTTGATAATTTGATAATTTATTTATTTATCCTGCCCTGGCTTAGACCGAAGGTCCACTCTTCCGCCAGGACAGGCTCCACAATTTTACAATGTTTTTTTCAAATTACAAACTGTTTAGGTTTAACCACTATATATATAGAACACGCAAATATGACCTATTATACTACCTATATTCTTATTTAAAAATAAAATTAAAGTAATCTACACATTATTTTCTAAATAATACAACACTTAAAAGAAAATATCGTTTCAGTTAATGTTCTACTTTACAGATTGTTTTGTTCTTAACTAGTATCGATTCAGCATTAACATTTTTACCTTTTTTGTAAAACTGTTTTCTGATTCTAAACTTTTAATACTATTGTCTAGTCCATTCAAAAGTCTTATTGATGTCACAATAAAGGAATTTGTGTAAGTTTGAGTCCTATGAATGGGAAATTGTAAGATTTCCTGTCCAAATCTAGTCGTCCTTTGATGGACGTTATGCAATGTTCGATAGTATTCATTTAAGTATTCAGGCTTAGAGTATTTAATTGTTTTAAATGCTAAACTCAAAACTCTTAACTCTCTTCTTTCTTTTACTTTGAGCCAACCCAATCTCTTATAAAAAGGTGTAACGTGTTCGTCATACCTCATCCTAAATATGTACCGAATACAAGCGTTCTGTGCCTTTTGTAACTCATTAGTCAGTTCATTATTAATATCACAATATGACACAATAGCATAATCAATCACAGGGAATACAAGAGTAGAAATCAGTTTTTTTCTTATATCAAAGGAGGGTTGAAACCTGAGTCGTCTAAACTGGTACAGATGTTTATAAATAGTCTTAACAACATGATTTACTTGGCTACTCCATGATAGGTTACTGCATATTCTTAAACCTAAATTAACCACTTCGGACTCTAATCTTAAATCTTCATTGCTTATCTTAATAGGAGATATATTTTCTAATATAATTGAATTTAGTAACCTCTGATTTCCTACAATCATTGACTTACACTTACCTACATTCAAATTCAAACCATGGTCTCTACACCACATGTTAATAGTTTCTAAATCAGCATTAAGCATATTTATGGATTCGTTAATCTTAGTTACCTCACAATGTATATACAACTGCATATCATCTGCATATAGCATGGTTTGGCAAAACATTATATTATCACTAATTCTGTTTATATATAAACTAAATAACAAAGCAGACAATGTAGAACCTTGGGGAACCCCTACAGAGTTCAACATCCACTGTGATACATTTCCACTACGAGTTTTAATCTGTTGCAATCTATTAGATAAATAGGATTTAAACCATTTAACTGAATTAACATTAAAATTATATGATTTTAAAATAGCCAACAACAAATCGTGGTTAACACAGTCGAAAGCACGACTGAAATCTAAAAGCGTAAGTACAGTTACACGTCTACAATCTATTGCTTTTCTCATATCATCGGTCACTTTAATAAGAGCCGTTTGGGTACTATAGAACTTTCGGTAACCTGATTGGTATCTAGACATAATATTATTACGATCTACAAAATCTCTTATTTGTGAATACACTAATTTGTCCAACAGTTTACCTAATACACATAAAATATTGATTGGACGATAATCTTTACATAACAACGGATTCTTATTTTTAGGCAAAGGCACAATTAAAGCTTTTTTCCACTCACT
>CAZJDC010000228.1:0-1810 GCA_964544715.1 uncultured Rickettsia sp.
TGGTATATTCTACCTACTCCTTTCATATTACCAACATAATAGGTGTCTTGTGCACTAAGGAGTAACCTGGATGCTGAGTATCAATTTCTCCATATGCCTCTTTAATGTGTGTTGCTTTTTCTAAAGAAGCTAGTTGTTCTTCTGTCAGTAAGATACCGTCCTGTGCAGATTTAGTTTCTAAAGCTTTGAGGCATTTCTTTAGAGTCTCAAGATCATTGCGTAGCCAAATAGAACGTACTACTACTGGATGACACTATGGAATGTTCTACATAGAGTATAAAGATGGAGGACGGAGCTATTGTTGCATATAATCATCTACCAATCCTCACTTTATTTGGTAAACCGTTTTACCTATTTTATTTGCAGTTCTTTTTAGAAAAGCCCAAACTAGAAATCCACAACTAATATGATTACGTTGTGGATACGCTGTTTTTCTACATCGGCAACGTTCCTATACCGGTAAGCTGCTTAATTTCTCTATGCATACTCTCAATTACCCACCGAAAGCCAAACTCATCTTGTACAGCTTTAGAAGATTTTGGAGTTTTGTTATTGGTAATAATATCATCAACTATGTTGGTAGAAACAGTAAATTTAAACAAATTAACATGCTTATTTTTGGCAAATACTTTTATATGAATCTCAAATCCATGCTGGATTTATTCATCTCAAAAGGTCAAGTTGCTAACAGTTTTATACGGCTTAGAAGAACAAGTTTTACTAACGTTTCGATTGGCCTTAATAGGGGGCATAATAATATTTCCCCAAAGAGTCAACATGTTGCATCATTTTGTGGTAGCATACCATGTGTCAAAAGTACGGTTTGAAAAGGAATCTTTTTGCTATACACGGCATTATTTAATATAATGAGTAGATGATCTAGTTTTGTTACTCCATCATAAGCAGGCGAAAAAATTCGATAATCTATTACCCAAAACTTATCAATATCGGGGTTATAATATACAAGACTCACTACTCCTATACCGGTAGTAACGCCACCTGTAGCTCCACTGTACTGCAATCTAGCAATCTCTATTTTCTTCGTGTTCTTTTTTGTTTAACACCGTATCATCAAATATTGTATATCCATTAGGTAAAATAATAACATCATTCTTAATGTGTTCTCATAACAAAGAAGGAGAATATTTTGCATTTTCTAAAAATCTATTCATAACATCATGGCTACATTGCTTTGCATGTTCAGCGTAGTAAGTTAAACTATACTAGTTGTGACTAACTGTTAAAAATTGACAGTAATCTGTTATATTAATTGGTATTGCTTGCAATCTTATCCTCTTGGGCATGTTTGATTATTCTTAACATAATTTATCACTTTTCCACTCATAACGGAAGTTTTGATAGAACAAGCAGTAATAAATCTTGCTATAGAAAATCCTGCCATTGATCAGCTGCGTGCGAGCCAAGAACTAATGAAGCAAGGTACTATAGTGTCATTTCAAGTGGTGTACGTTTTATTTGGCTATGCAATTGATCTTGAGACTCTAAAGAAAAACGCCTCAAAGCTTTTAGAAGCTAAATCTGCACAAGACGGTATCTTACTGACAGAAGAACAACTAGCTAATCTAGAAAAAAAAAACAAAACAAATTAAAGAGGCATATAGAGAAATTGATACTCAGCATCCAGGTGACCTTGGTGCACAAGACATCTATTATGTCGGTGAATATGCAAGGAGTAGGTAGAATATACCAACAAACCTTTATTGACACTTATTCCAGAGTGGCTATTTGCAAAACTCTATACTGATAAATCTGCCATAACATTTGCTGATATTTTAAATTATAAGGTAAT
>CAZJDC010000229.1:0-1808 GCA_964544715.1 uncultured Rickettsia sp.
CCAATACAGAAGTGTCCATGGTTTTAAATATTGTTGAGTGTAATGTGTTTCGGTTCTTTGTTTCACGTAGTGTTTTGTTAGGATTTGTATTTCTTATTGTTGTTCAAATGAGGGCCTATTTAATAACCGCTTCATACTCTTTTATCTGGTTAAATGGTTGAAAATAATGACGTTTCAAACATAGAAAGTACTTCATGTCTTAATTTAAAAAATAAGTTCAGTAATTTAAGAAAATTTTTAAAAATAGTACATGTCAATGTTGAGAATATTAGGGCTCATAAAGACTCGTTTTTTAATGTTTTTCAAGATTCATTTATTGATATCATTGCCATGTCAGAAACTTTTTTAAAGCCCGAAATTTCATCTTCACCTTTTATGTTAAATGATTATAACCTTTTACGTCATGATAGGGTTGGTAAGGAAGGAGGAGGAGTAGCTGTATTTATAAGAAAAGTTTTCAATTTTAAGTTAATAGCTACCTCTCAATCTGTATACAGTAAGAGAATAGAATTTATGATTGTTGAATTATCATTAGGTTGGAAACTACTTTTATGTGTTGTGTATCGTCCACCTAAGGCTAGTCATATCGATGAGTTTTTTGAAATTATCTCTGGCCTACTTCCAGTTTATGATAACGTCTTAATATTGGGAGATTTTAATATCAATCTAAGTACTGATAGAGAGTTTGCTGAAAAAACACAATTTAAGAGCTTAGTGAATAATTTGAATTTAACTGTTTTACCATTACAACCAACCTATCATTTACCATTGTCAGATTCATTGTTAGATTTAATTATTACTAACGATGTGCAGAGAGTTCATAGTTATGGTCAGTTACCTATATCAGGAATATCTTATCATGATCTTGTTTTTGTTGAAATGAATTTTAGGGTGAAATTAAATGTAAGCAAGGAAATTATTTTTGTAAGAGATTTTAAAAATATACAACTTGACCAGTTAAAACAAGAATGTTTAACCATAGATTGGGGCGATCTTTACGCAAGTGATAATGTTGATAATAAGGTAGAGATATTGAACAATAGGTTACATTTATTATTTGATAAGTATGTTCCAGAGAGGAAAATAAGTAAAAAACGTAATCCATGCCCTTGGATAAACAATGAACTGAAAGAATCAATGATAAATAGAAATATTTTGTATAGGCGTTACCTAAGGACGAAGACTGCTGTAGATTGGGAGAATTATAGAGTTTGTAGAAATGATGTTAAAAGGAAACTAAGAGATGCTAGAAATCGTCACTTTAATACGTTATTGTCCTCTGATAGGTCTAATAAAGATAAGTGGAATATTTTGAAATCCCAAGGTGCAGGTAAGGTTGTTAAGCGACCACTTGATCCTAATGTTGAACTTAATGAATTGAATTCATATTTTTGTGGAATAAACAATAATATTAATAATGATTTGCTACGGTACTACAGGGATATGAGAAATAATTATGATCTATTAAATGTACCTCTTAGCTTTAATGAATTAACTTGTGAAGAAATATTCAAAGTATTATCAGATATTTCATCAAATGCCGTTGGGAGTGATGGTGTACAATTGAAATTTATTAGAATAATATTCAGTGAAATAAAAGATGTATTATGTCATATTTTTAATTTTTCACTACTTTATAGCGATTATCCATTGCAGTGGAAAAAAGCGTTAATATTGCCACTACCCAAGATAGATAAGCCAGTAGAATGTAAGCATTATCGGCCTATAAATATTTTATGTGTGCTAAGTAAAGTATTAGATAAATTAGTCTTCAAACAGATTATAAAGTTTACAGATGATAATAACAT
>CAZJDC010000230.1:0-1801 GCA_964544715.1 uncultured Rickettsia sp.
AAATTAAACTATTGGGTAAGTTTGAGCATTCAAGACATAGCTCAGTTACAAATGATTTTGTTCTATATAATAGTTAAGATTATAACTAACATTTAGTAAAATAAAATAATTATTCAATGGAGGATTAACATGAATTTAAATCAAAAAATCATAAAGCCAACAATAGGGTTACTAGAACTAGCCAAGAGCCTTGGTAGTATATCATCAGCATGTAAAGCGATGGGATATATAGTAGGACAGAGTTATTATAGATTTAAAGAGCTATATGAAACAAGGGGTGAAGAAGCATTATATGAAATTAGTCGTAAGAAGCCAATTATAGCAAATATAGTTGATCCTACTGTAGAGAAAGCAGTAATTGATATGGCAAGAATATCCATCATGATGGTCAGCTAAGAGTATCAAATGATCTTAAAAAGGCTGGTGTTCTTGTATCGCCCTAGGGGAGTGAGATTAATTTGGTTATGTAATGATTTAAACAATATCAATAAAAGGCTTAAAGCATTAGAAGCAAAAATGGTTCAGGATGGTATTGTTGTTACTGAAGCTCAGTTAACAAGTGCTCGAAGAAGCGTCGTAATGACCAAGAAGTTCTGATGAAGAAATTGAGACGCAGCATCCAGGGTATCTAGGATGTCAGGATACGTACTATGTAGGTAATTTCAAAGGTATAGGTAAAGAGGTTTATTCTCAGGTATTTATTGATAGCTATACTAAGGGATAGCGGATGCTAAACTATATACTGATAAAACAGCTATTACTGCTGCTGATATGCTTAATGACCTAGTGTTACCATGGTATGAGAGACTTCAAGGGATACCAATACTTCGTATTCTTACAGATTGTGGGTCACAGAATATAAGGGGAATATAGAGCATCATGCTTTTGAATTGTTTCTAAAATCGAAGGTATAGAGACATACTACTACTTAAAGTATATTCTCCTCAAAAAAATGGTATGTGTGAGCGTTTTAACAAAACCATAAAACAAGAATTCTTTGATACAGCTATGCGGAAAAAGATTTATACACATCTTGATGATCTACAATTAGATCTTGATATCTGGTTAGAGTATTTCAATTTAAAAAAAATAATGAAATTATGTATCTTCAATACTCCTCTAATAGTAAAAATTTAACTGACAATTAGGTATAAAATTTATAGTGTCTGTCATATCAGATCTTGACTTCTCCAAATCTTTAAGCTTAATATACCTCCTATATTATTGTTAAATTTATTTTGTAAGTGTACACCTTCTGTGTTCACTAATTCAGTTATTTGTTCTTTAAGACTATTTCTTTCTACACTCTCATTAGACCTCTTACAAAACTAGCATTTTAGGTATAAAGGTTTTATAAGTACTTAATTTGTAGTAATAATGAGATTCGATCAAGTTAAAGAGTTAGAAGATAAAAGATTTAGTTGGTTAACAGGAGTAAAGAAGGGGACATTTTTAAAGATGGTGGATATTTTAAGGCAAGCTGATAGTCTTAAGAAATCAAAAGGTGGTCGTAAGAATAGTAAGCGTCTGGTAAAGGTGGTCTAGACAAAAGGTTACGATTCCAGTTTAAGATTCCATGGTAATAAATCCACGATTTTCATAGAATTATCATTCTAAATGATCTCAAGTACTTTTTGTAAATATTTTCAAGGATTTATGTTATTTAACTTAATGACCGCCACTGTCTTATAAAAGCCAAAAAGCCAATTTTTTTGCGCCCTATGGCAATTGATCTCATAGTACGCTCTGAGGCATTGTTATCGATTTCTATTTTTCCATTATCCCAAAATCTCATCAGTGC
>CAZJDC010000231.1:0-1801 GCA_964544715.1 uncultured Rickettsia sp.
TATACGCAACCCTGACTGAGAATATGTTTGAATTTGTTTTTAATGTTATAATGAACAACTTATATTATTACATGCAAATAGATAAATGTAAACCTAAACTAAGATGCAATAAACAAAATTGGTATACTGAGGATCTGGCTGTTATGAAGGATAGGCTTTTATTTCTAAGCAGAGTGGTAAATTCACCTAACAATAACACCAATGTTGATCTCAATATTAAGTATAAAGATATGAAAAAGTGTTATATATCCGCTATAAAAAGTGCTAAATTGGCAAATAACGTTAAGTATATAGAAAAAAGTAAAAATAAGTGCAAAGCGGCATGGAACATCATAAAAAAATATACAGAACCCAAAAACACTTCTGTGACTCAAATTGAGTCTGAAACCTTTAATAGTTATTTTATCAACTGTATTGATGAAATTAAAAAGGAAATTGGGAATAGCCCTAATATAAATAGTCAATCAAGCTCTAAGTTTCTAAACAGAAGAAACATTGACAGTCACATCACCTTCTCTTGGCAGCAAATCACACCTAGAGATGTCTTAAATGCAGCTAAAAAGATGAATAGATCAGATAGTCGTGACATTTATAATTTATCAAACAATTTATTGAAAAACATAGTACATAGTTTGGCAGAGCCTCTTGCCTACTGTATAAACTGCCTGTTAAACAAAGGGATTTTTCCCAATATTCTTAAAATTTCTAGAGTCCGTCCCATCTACAAAAGAGGTCCAAAAGACCAACCAAACAGTTATCGACCAGTATCGGTCATACCTGTTATTGGAAAACTAATAGAAATATTAATTTATGATCAAATTTATACGTTTTTAGAAAAAAACAATATATTGAGTAACCATCAGTTTGGTTTTAGAAGGAATAAATCCACGGTTGATGCTCTAGATAGCTTAATAAGAAAAATAATATCGGCATTTGAAAATAAAGATTTAGCTCAGGTCACATTATGCGACCTTAGCAAAGCATTTGATTGCGTGGATCAAGATAAATTAAATACAAAATTAAATTATTATGGATTCCGAGGGGTAACACTAGATTTCTTCAAATCATATCTTAGTAATCGGAAGCAAACTGTGCTGGTTAATGGACAATGGTCTAATGAGGTTACAGTAAGATGGGGCGTTCCACAGGGTTCAGTCCTAGGGCCTCTCCTTTTTCTAATTTATGTAAATGACTTACCATTTGCGGTAGATTCTAATATTACACTTTATGCAGATGATACAACCTTCTTTAATTCTAATAACAATATTAATGATCTAAATAAATTAGTCACAAAAACAATGTCTCAGGCTTCTGATTGGTTTCAATGCAATGGACTTTTGCTCAATACAGATAAAACACAAAATTTGCTTTTTAGTTTAAAAAACAACCCAAATAATTTTAATCTTGATTTAGTCACAAATGCTAAATTTCTAGGTATTTATTTAGACAATCATTTAACTTGGAGCTCACATATAGATTACATTAGTACGAGACTATCAAGAGTAATATATCTTATGAGACGCCTTATAAACATTATTCCTAAAAATTACATCAGAAGTGCGTACTTTTCCTTTTTTGAATCTATCATTCGATACGGTTTAATACTGTGGGGAAACTGCTCAGGAATTCAGGACATTTTACTGCTCCAAAAGAAGGTGATTAGAATTATGGCTGGAGTACATTTTAGGGAACATTGCAAACCACTTTTTAGGCAGCTTCAGATTTTAACCGTCATAGACTTATATATTTTTGAAATTGCAGTTTATATATTAAAAAACTCTCATAGTCAACAAATAGAGCG
>CAZJDC010000232.1:0-1790 GCA_964544715.1 uncultured Rickettsia sp.
TCTCGTTCACCTTGACTTAGATAAACAATTCAAATTACATAAAATTAGTAATAAGAGCTTTGCAGGTGCAAGTAATATTACTTATAATACTGTCTGTTGTATAATGAATTGTAAACGAAATGATACCAGATTCGATACTATTATTAAAATATCCAGCTATTTTAATAGCTCTATAGATGAGGTCCTAAACCGTAAAAATTACATTAATAATAATAAATATTACGACGTTAACTATGTATTAGAAAACTATAATAAAGAAATACGGGAATTTTTACTTTTAAATATTGAGAAAAACAATTTGAATCCTTATACATTATCTTGTGATCTTGGTTTTCACAACTCAGTAATTCAGCAATTTATTACAGACACTACTAAAACAAGGTCATTAACTACACCAGTAATTATTGCCGTGGCAGATTACTTTAAGATCTCCATTGATAAAATGATTAACAGAATTACTATAGAAAAAAATATTAGTAGTAACTAGGTTGTAGTATTATGTACAAGTCTATACAGTACAGTACATCACAAACTAACAACATGGAATAATATTATGGCTTATATAGTATCTGTTATACAAACTAAGGGCGGAGCGACCAAAACTACTACTAGCATTAATCTGCTTGGTGCATTACTAGAATGTGGATACAAAGTAGTGTTGTGTGATATGGACAAAGATAAGCCTGATGCAATTTATTGGTCTGACTTAGGAAACTCGTTAAGGGAGTATGTTATTCCATTATATGAAGATAATCCAAAAGATATACTCAATAAATTATGTTTAAAGTATGAGTTCATAATAATAGATACACCACCCAATATGCAAGCAGCATCACTAAAAGCTACCATTCTTTCTGATTTCATTATAATCCCATGCTCAGTGTCTGAATTGGATAAAAACTCATTGAATCAAGCAGCATCCGCAGCAATAATGGCTAACAAGCCATATTCATTCTTGGCAAGTAGAACAACAAGAAATACTAGATCTACTAAAGAATTATTAAAACAACTTGCAGAAACAAAGTTATATTTCGAAACAGACATAAGTAATAGTGTAGATATGATAGAATGTCAGAAAAAAGGTCAATGGATAGGAGAGTACAAACCTCTTAGCAATAATCATAGACAATATTCGTCACTTGTAAAAGAGTTACTAAATAAAGTGAAAGATATACCAGCTGTTAACTCGACAACAAAGAATTAAGACAATGTAACTAATTTTATGAAATAAAATATTGTATATGTATGTACATCATTGTATTATATAGTACTTAATATAATTACGAGGGTCAAATGTCCAACAGAGGCATAATTAGTACATTAAGTATTGCAGAAAAACTTAAGGTAGCACAAAAAGAAATTGATAGTGCAAAAAATAAAACTAAGTCTTTTTCACAACCAATCTTATTTGTAAATGGAAGACTAAATAGAAAAAATTACCCATATGTAGCTAAAAATTTTGCTATACTAAAGGGCATAGAGAATGAAATAAAACATGTATGTCGTGGTCTAGACTTAGTAATATTGAATTATTTACTATTCAGAGGAATAGAATCTATTAAAAATGAAAAGGATATATTATCTATAGATTATCCAGAAATTGAAAAATTATATAATCCCAACACAAACGATAAATAACCCATGATGGATTTTTATATTGACACTATATATTAGATAAAATAGATTAATATTAGATTTGATAAAAATATCAAGCTAATATTAATGATCCGAGCAAGCACTATCTAACTTTCGCCGGTTAATGTACTTGCTGGATCTGTAACTAACCTTAG
>CAZJDC010000233.1:0-1789 GCA_964544715.1 uncultured Rickettsia sp.
CAAATATCTCTTGATAGACTAAACTCTATGCTCAGTTAATACGAAACTCGCGTTAATGTACTAAAAAACAGCATGAACCTTGAACATTCAAGACATCGTTCCCCTATTAATGTCTTAGTGCATATACTTTCTTGCATCAATGCCTTTAATTTCAATAAATCTAAAAAATTTCTGGCGGTTCTATCTGATCCTCAAACCGCCTTATCCTAAATTAGCATTTAAAAAAGTATATTAATTTTTAATAGTTAAATTAAAGATAGAAAAAGAGATTGGTAATGATTGCTTTAGATTTTATTATAATGATGACTCATATGGCGCAATTAGCTAGAGCATCTGCCTGTCACGCAGAAGGTTGCTGGTTCGAATTCCATCATTTTTACCTTATTTGTAAAGGTTTTTATTCTTTTATAAGCTATTTAAATATTTCATATGCTTTATATATTTGCTTCAAAAAAATGAAAATAAACTATTTTATTCTTGCACGATCAAAAGAATTGTTATATATAATTTGTTGTCCTTTAAAAGGGGGTGTAGCTCAGTTGGTTAGAGCGTCTGCCTGTCACGCAGAAGGTCGCGGGTTCGAGTCCCGTCACTCTCGCCATTCGGGACAACTAGTAATTTCTTGAAGTTTATCGAATGGACAAGCCAGCGAGTAAAGCACTTTTCCGTCTCTCAATGTTAGGTTCGAGAATATAAAATTTAAAAACTACCTTTTTTCATCAAGACTCAACCTCTCAAAGTTCTGTTACAAAATTTGTTCCCATAGGTGCCGTCAACTTAAGTAGTATGTCCGCCAAAAATATTACACCACCCATAATCTATGATTGAATAAAACTTTCACAAAAAAAATTCTAATATTTACACTAAAATTAAAAATTGTTTTAATTTTTATTAAATTTTATTGAAAAATTTCTGTTTTAGTAAAATTTTTACATGAGCTTATTGTTAACGATGTTTTTTAATTGTGCAGCAAGGTTTTTAATGATAATTTTTTTATGTAGAGTTAGGCATGATGTGTAAATGATTGGTAATACATCATAAATTTAAACCTATAGCAGAGATTATTGGATTGATCACCCCCTTCAAGAACGCCAGTTTAGGATTAAGAGTGAAGCATTAAAGATAATAAGAAAGAGTATTTACAGGAGGAGAGTGTTGAGTTACATAGACTTTGAATCAACCACTTTCATCTGATAGATGAAAGTGGTTGATTATAGCAACTAGAAATCGCATATCAAGCTATAATTTATTCAAGTGATGAACGAATATTAGAATTACCCTCAACGAACATTAGAATCACCTATAAAAAAGAAGTAAATATGGACAGTAAAATCGAATAAAAATTTATTTTTTAAGATTTAAATATTATTCAAGAATTACTGATGACATGTACAAATAAACAAGTAGGTATTTTAATGCAAAAGATCAAAAATATAATCAGATAATTTCTGCTGCAAAAGCAGGTATGAGTGTAAAAACGACACATCAGTATTTACGTGTCATAACTTTCCAAGTGACTTACACACAGTACATAAATATAGGACACGTAAGAATCCATTTGTTAAGCACTGGGATGAAATAGAATCAATGCTAGAATCAGCTCCGGAGTTGCAAGCAACTACCATATTAATGCGAGTGTTGTATTAACTTAGCATAGAGTTTAGTTTGGAATTTGGATAAATTATCATTATATATCGAGATAAAATTTGTCCAAATAAAAAAATTTGCATTAAGCAAATATTGGTATGTAGTTGATATTATAATCAATACAACTATGACGATATGCAAG
>CAZJDC010000234.1:0-1774 GCA_964544715.1 uncultured Rickettsia sp.
ACAAGAAGGTGAGCCTGTGAATGATGATCGATTTCTAATCGATTCCACTTTATAAACACTCAGCTTATAGCTGAGTGTTGTTTAGTTTAAAAATACTTTGTTTTATATTAAATTTCCATATATTCATATGGGTAATAAACCATATTTTAAAATCGACCACTTTCATCTGAGAGATGAAAGTTTGATTTTAGCGACTAGAAGTCGCATATCAAGCTAAATCTTATTCGATCCTTATGTTAGAAATCATGTCTGATTCATGTGAATCAGTATGCTTATTAATATATTCATTAATTATATCATCAATCACATTACCACTAGTAGCACTAAAGTAACCACGTGCCCACAAATGTCTACCCAAGTACTTTTGTTTTAATATTGTAAATTCCTCTTGCATCTTCTTTGAAGATCCTGCCTTTCGCTTTGTGTATAAATTCACAGATTCTTATATGAGGTGGCATATTAGCAAAAATATGTATATGATCGCTTGATACTACTCCCTTTTCTATTTTAATACCTAATTCTCTTGCTACCTGTGCAATAATTTCTCGAACCCTCTTGTTTATATCGTAAGTTAATATCTTATATCGATACTTTGTAATCCACACTATGTGATAGCGATGATAGTAAAACTGTATGGGATTTCCTGCTGTAATGTGTCACAATGCTTATGATGCTAACGCATCATAACACACATGGCAAGCTAAAGCCTCTCCATCTTCCAGATGGAGAGGGGGGGTTGTACCTCCAAAGAGACTATCAACAACATAAGCATCTCCTCTACTAGTTGTTTATAGCAAAATGTAATGCACTATTAAATTATATAATTTATTGCTTGAATAAGCCTTAAATCTTGCATAATAATTTTATCTTACTCATAATTTAGTAATCTACTAAACTAGTAAATGATTAATAAGTAAAGCGCTATTTAAATCAAATTATTATTACTCAGACTCCTCTTCAACAGCCTCAACTTCTATAACTTCTGGTACAAAATGTTTTAGCATTGATTCAATGCCATTCTTTAGGGTAATAGTAGAGCTAGGGCAACCAAGACATGCACCACGTAATGCTAGCTTTACTATACCATTTTCAAAACCTTTATATATTATATCACCGCCATCTTGTGCAACAGAGGGACGCACTCTGGTTTCAATAATTTCGATAATTTGCTTTTCGATTTCTGAAAGTCCTGCGAGTTTTACATTATCTGCTTTAGCACTTTCTTCAAATACCGGCAAGCCTGAAACAAAATGATCCATAATAACCATTAAAACTTCCGGCTTTATCACCTGCCAATTACTTTCAGCTTGTTTAGTAACAGTTATAAAATCACTACCGAAAAATATTGATTTTACATTATCAATGTTAAATAACGATTCTGCAAGTTTACTTCTGCCTTTTACTTCGGCACGCTCGCTAAAAAATACAGTCTGATCTTTACTTATTGCTTGTCCAGGAAAAAACTTTATTGCATAAGGATTTGGGGTATCTTCAGTTTGAATAAACATAGTAGAATTACTTTAATAAATTTGTTTATTATTATAACTTAATAGGGTTATATTTTACAATATAATAATTTACCTTTTTATAAATATGAGTAGTGGGTTACAAGTATTAACAAAGTATTGATACTTTTTTAACATGAAGAGTTGTTAAAATGATTAGGAATCATGGTTTGCAAATTGTCATTTACCAATGAAGAAATTTTGTTTTTACATTTTTCAATATTTTCAAAAAATAATCGTATAGAATCAGTAAATGTCTCAAAATTCGC
>CAZJDC010000235.1:0-1768 GCA_964544715.1 uncultured Rickettsia sp.
TTATCTGTATTTTTAATACGTTTTTTTGATTAAATGTAAGATCAAATGTTGACTTCTACACCTAATATGTCGCTTCTATTGGCTTCATCACATTTGTCACCTCCTGTAATGTAATAGTTGCTTCTATGCTGTTGGTTAGACTTTGCATAAATCGGATTCTCACCGACTGATTTTTATGCACTTTCCTTGGTACACCCATATCAATTACTGCTTTTTCTACCATAGGATCTACCCTAATTAGCCATTATTGGTTTCTTGCGACTTATTCCGTATAGAGCTTCTTCTTCTCCTGTTCCATATAATTCTTGAAATCTATAGTAACTATCTCTACTATATCCCATTGCCTTACATGCTGATGATACACTCCCTAAACTTTTTACTAGTTCCAATAAATCCTAGTTTTGGCTTTATTATTTTTGGTTATAAAAAAGCCATGGATGTTTATCCTAATTATACACAAAATTATTATCAAGTAGCTGCTTAGAAAATGATAAAAATAGGAAACAAAATTGATTAAATTTTGTCTTGATTTTTCAGGCCAGTATAATTTATTATATGTCTTAATATTTAACCTTTAAAAAAATGATTATTTTTCTATTATATGTTTGTACAATCTAAGTGATTTAAAACAATATTATAATTTTTAAGTTGTGAATATAAAGCAATATTTAAATTATTTTTAATATATTCAAGATCAGAGTTTTTCTTAATATCAATATTGAATCTGATATAGAAAGTTAAACCATTATTATCTACTTTTGTTAAAAATACATTCGCTTCTTCATTAGGAATTATAAAATCTAATTTGTTGACTGATATTTTAAGTTTATCCATCAAATTTTCAAGATTTAGTTTAGTATCAGCACTAGGAAATGTTATTTCTAACTGATATTTTACTATATTATTTTCTAGAGTCCAATTTGTTACATTATTTAAAATAATTTCGCTACTAGGAATAAGAATAGAATGATTGGTAGTAGTTTGCAAAATAATACATCTAATACCTATTGTTTTTACTTTGCCGATTACACCTTTTATTTCAATTATATCTCCCTCTTTGATTGGTTGCTCAATCATTATAATAATTCCACTAATAAAATTAGTGATTAATGTTTGCGTACCGAATCCTACACCGAGTGCTAATGCTCCTCCTATAATAGCTAAGCTTCCCATAGGTATATTGGCTAAAGACATAGCAATAATTATATATATAATTCGTATTGAATATATAATTAGTTTACTTAAAATATTTGCATTAGTACTATTATCCTTCAATCTATGACTTACAAAGTTTTTGACAGAGTCAGATAAGCGTTCTGAGTATTTAATACCAAATAATAAAACTAGTATGAAAATACAGATATTACTTACTGTAATCGGATTATTAGCAACAAGAAACAATTCATATTTCCATAAAATAAGAACTTTTTGAGTAATTAATTTAATCCCCTCTGCAATTTGATACATATTAATTCCTTGATATTAATCTGTTTTTTAGAAAAAAAAATAAGAAAAGTTAATATAAAATATTATTATTAACTTTAAAATGTATCAAAAATATAAATTCAATTTAGAAAATTTATTGATTGATAAGTTGCTTTTGAGTAACACCTATTAAATAAAAAATTTAAGATTACTAATAAAAGAAACATTATTAATGCTAGTTTCGTATTCACCATGGTTCTGTATAGCTGATAAATAGTGGGTTACGGGTATATTGATAATAGTACTTTTGTTATAAATTAGTTAAAAGATGCAGGTTTTAAAC
>CAZJDC010000236.1:0-1734 GCA_964544715.1 uncultured Rickettsia sp.
ATACATGGATTGTCGTCCCAATGCAAAATTTTATTATTCTAGGCCTTATATATGTTTTGAGATACATTATAGTGATCATTTGTCAGTGATATGCCAATCAATATAAAGGTAGGTCAATGGAAAGCATTTATCTACGTGGTGATCGGATGCATAGCAGCTTCAAAACGGATACGTCACAAAATTCGTGTTTGCCTATTAAATATATTGGGTATCTATATATTTAATATATGGATACCCAATATGCCTATAAACATTCAAACTTATGGGTCAATATGCTGCACACAAAATCCAACAAAGTCTTTTAATAATATAGATACTTATAAGGTTAACAAGGAAACTCCAGAACCACTTGGGTGGAACCCAAAAGTCGGATCAGGATAAAAACTACTTAGTTGTCCTATTTAATGCCTGAAGAATCAGTACACCAAACTTCAACGTTCTAGCTAGTCTGGAAGTTGGATTAGTAATGAATCATTGAGTGAGGGCTTTTACTTTTATATGTTAAGATTATTAGCTAAATATAACACATATGAAAGGTACAAAATAAAATCCATAAGTTAAATAAAGTAGTAAAATATATAAAAACGGAGCTCCAGACAAAGCTGTCTTTAAAATTTGAATTAGGTGTTGCTGCAGACTTTTAATTTTATTCAGCGAGATTACGCCCCTGAATTTAGTGTTACTCCCTCAATATGACAACACTGTTGGATAAATCTAGCTCAGTGGGATAAATGCAGGGATGCAGCAGGCACTTGTAGAGCGAAATTTCCCACAATTTCCATGTAACCGTTTGACTGGTTTTCAGGTTATGTGACAAAATCCAAAACACAATTGAACATAGGATGCACAATAAATCGGATGTGTTTACTTTTGGGCTATTGACTTAATTATTACATCAACCAATTAAATGTATTCTGAACTTGTGTACCCGTTGCGAAATAGAGCGTACTATTGCTAGCCGCCATACCCGTGCTTCGCTAAAGGAACGCTAAAGAGAATAATTTATTGTTATGTTCCATAGATCTGTTGTATGAAAAGTTAAATAACTCATAAAATAAATGCCTAACATTTGCATTTAAAGCATCAAACGAATTATTTTCAAAAACGTGTTTTATATCAACTAGACAGCTAGCAGTTACCCAAGGGCTTCACCCCGTTCCGTTTGACTTCATAAGTATTAATTAACACTATTGATTGGATAAGTTAAGTTAACTGATAATCATTTAGCGTTGAACTTACTAAACAAACAACATCACAGATGCAATTTACGGACTTGGGAGGCCATCAATTCTGGACCTGCCCTTCAGATTTTTGTAAAGAGTTTTATCGAAAAATTTGTTGTTAACAGCTATTTTTAATGTCCAAAAGTTACTTAAAAACTACTTAAAAGTTACTCAAAAGTTATTGCATTGAATATTTATCATGAAAACATCAAAAGAAATTTACAGATATTTTTAGTTGTACATATTCTTTAAAGACATCAAGAGAGTTATCAAGATCCCTGCTTAGTTCGCTGACGATATAAATCTGTTTGTGGAAAGTTGCTTCCCTCTATGATTATGAGTCATTATGTGCCTTAGGCTTAATACTTTAATTTGAAATGGCAACCATACAAAGTAGGTATTTTAAGCCAAGTACCAGTATGTATGGAGATGAGTGTAGCCCTAGTGGAAGAGATCATATATCAATACAAAAATTGTATATTGATACGTATTGATACGTATGTGTATTTGG
>CAZJDC010000237.1:0-1729 GCA_964544715.1 uncultured Rickettsia sp.
TGGTAAAACTAAAACTGGGAGAATATGGAACTATGTATTAGACGGTAGACTTCATTGAGATAAGTCTCCAGCTGCAGTTTGTTATTTTTATACTCCTGACCGGAAAGGCACAAGACCGTTTGATCATCTAAAAGATTTTACAAAAGTTCTACATGCAGATGTTTAGATTGGTTATGATCAATTGTATATTAATAATGCAAAATCAGCAAAGTAATTGAGATCATTTAGAATTATAATTCTAAGAAAATCGTGGATTTATTACCATGGAATCTTAAACTGAAATAGTAACCTTTTGTCTAGATCACCTTTACCAGACGCTTACACATGCAAACGTTTAAACAATTTAGGTAATTAATGAAATCGCAAGCATCTATAAATGGTAAAATATGGCAGCGTAGAGACGTTAACGAGGAGATAGTTATAGAATTATGCCGTAGTTTTAAAATCAGTGATTTGCTTGCTAGAATGATATCTTTAAGGATCGATGATATAACTAAAGCAGAAGATTTTTTGATACCGAAAATTAGAAACTTACTTCCCGATCCTTTCCATTTACTTGATATGCAAAAGGCAGTAGATAGAGCTATTAAAGCTATCTTAAGTAAGCAGAAAATATGTATCTTTGCTGATTATGACGTTGATGGTGCTACTTCGTCAGCATTACTTAAAAATGTTTTCAAAGATTTAAATGTTGTTTGTGATATTTATGTCCCTGATCGTATAGCTGAAGGCTATGGACCTACTACTTCTTCTATGCAAAAAATTAAGGATAGTGGTACTGAATTATTAATAACAGTTGATTGCGGTGCGATGGCTCATGAAGCTTTAAAATATGCAAAGGATGCAAGGCTTGACGTAATCGTTATTGATCATCATATAGCTACTGAAATATTACCTGAAGCGGTAGCTATAGTAAATCCAAATCGTGTTGATGAGACAAGCGAATGTAAACATCTTGCAGCTGTAGGGGTTGCTTTTTTATTCGCAACTGCGATATTATCAGATTTAAAGAAGCAGAATTTTTTTGAAAAGATTCTTCCGCCTAATTTGATGAAATATTTGGATTTGGTGGCTCTTGGTACTGTATGCGATATGGTAAAACTTACCGGATTAAATCGTGCTTTTGTATCAAGCGGTTTAAAGATAATGCATCAAAGGCAAAATATTGGTATTAAAACATTATATGATATGGCAGGACTTAATGAAGTTCCGAAATGCTATCATTTAGGTTTTATTTTAGGTCCGCGTATTAATGCCGGCGGCAGAGTAGGGAAATCAAGTTTAGGTGCTAATCTATTAGCTACTGATTGTTCTAATGAAGCTCTTAAATTAGCTGAAGAGCTTGAGAAGCATAATAATGAGCGTAAAGTCATTGAAATGCTGATGATAGAAGAAGCAATGGAAATGGCTAAGACGCAACAAAATAATAGTTTGTTATTTATTGTTAAAGAAGGGTGGCATCCTGGTGTTATAGGTATTGTTGCAGGAAGACTCAAAGAAAAATTTGATAAGCCGGTAGCCGTGATAGCCCTAAATAATGGTATTGGTAAAGCCTCATGTCGTTCTATTTTAGGTATTGATTTTGGTGCTGAGATTATCAATGCCAAAGTCAAAGATTTACTAATTACAGGTGGAGGACACACTATGGCAGCAGGTTTTACAGTAGCTGCCGAAAAAATACAAGAATTGCAAGAATTTTTAAATAATTCTTTAGTCAATTGGTGTTTTT
>CAZJDC010000238.1:0-1721 GCA_964544715.1 uncultured Rickettsia sp.
ATAATTTGTTACTACTATTCTATAAATCATTCCTTGCATTCGCTCAATACTTAATGTACATCTCTCATAACTTGACAGTGCCCGTTATTTTTATTAAATAAAAGATCAAATGTCAACTACTACAATAACAATTGCTATTTTTGCTGATAAATAGTTACCCGCACTTCATGTATTGCTTTGAAGCCTAAATACATTGCAATACGTTCTAGTATAATACCTTTACAAGAATCTATTTCTAAGGCTATTGGACCATTTTCTGCCTGTATAATTAGCATATTAATTTTTTGTTTTTTATGAGTATATGTGGTGATTTTCAAAGGTAATGCTTTAGTACTAAATTTAAATCCAACTATCTTGTTCCAATTAATCATTATTTCAGGCAGCAGAGGATGTTGTCTTGCAAATATATGCCTCACTATTTTATGAATATCATCTTTAATTAGCTTCATCTTAATAAACTTTGGACAGTTAAAGCAATTACTGCTAAAGAAAGTATCACAGATATTATAGGTGAGTATAACGACAATACAGATAATGACATTAAGAATGCATTACAAATCGCTATAATTGATACTACTCGTTTATGAGTTTTACCTTTGCTTACAGCTTTTTGAAAAAAGTGTTTTAAATGGGGTTGCCAAATTTTTTCTCTATTTACTAGCCTAATTAATATAGTAAGTACTGCATCAGTAACATAGTATAAACTAGCTATAGCACAGGCAATAAATAAGTTACTATTCGTAGTAGCAAGCAGTAATAAACAAAGACCTAACAAGAAACCAAGGCTAATGCTACCAACATCTCCTAAGAATATTTTTGCCGGCTGCCAATTAAATATTAAAAATCCAATAGAACAACTAAGTATAATGATATTTATGCTGAATATAAAATATGGATTAGCAAGCACCTGAAATTGTAACAAACTTAATATAAGCATAGTACTTGATAAATGAATGGATTCTATACAACTCATGCCGTCTATACCATCCATAAAATTATATATATTAACGAAACCACTTAAGGCTATAACTAAAATAGCAAAAATAAAATATCCTAATGCGGAATTAGTAAAATTTAGTGAAAAGAATAAGAAAATAGCAAAAGCAGAACAAATTAAATGAGTTATCAAACGGATTAGTACCGGCACAGGTTTTACATCATCTAAAAAAGAGACTGTTGCAATTACAAATAATGGCGGTAATACTTTTGCCGACTTAGTAAGTAAACCACTTGTTATATATTCAAAACTACTTAAAGCAGTCATTACAACAATGACAATAGCAAGACCGCCACCGCGTGGGGTTATCTTATTATGAGAGCGACGCTGACTGGGTATATCAACTAAACCAATTGTCTTAAAATATTTGGTCAATATATATGTTAATATAGTGGTTGCTATAAAAGCAAAAATAAATAATATGATATAACTATTTATATTCATAGTAACATATTAGATTTAAAGCTAAAATTTTTGTAAAACTCTACACTTGATCTTACACAGGAAGAGATTGATTAAGCATCAAAGGAGCTTTCAGATAAGTAAGAATTAATAGACTTATCTTTAGCAATTTTAATACTTTCCTTGAAAGTTTGCATAGGAGTTTTTCCATAACAGAACTTTCCAGAATGAGGTCTAGTATTATTTTACTGGTTTAAATATTGATCTAAGTCAATCTGTAAATCCTCTAATGAGCTATAAATCTTTTTACGGAAGGCTATAT
>CAZJDC010000239.1:0-1692 GCA_964544715.1 uncultured Rickettsia sp.
TTTGTGATATAAAAACCTATTGCCTATAAGGCTAGTAGAGTTTTGGCGGACGGACTAAATACGTTCTACAAAAAATCTAATGCAACTTAGTCTCTTATCTTTTTAAAAAATTCTTTCATTAATAAGATAGAATCTTCAGCAAAAATTCCGCTATATATTTCCGGTCGGTGGAAGCAAGCTTTACTTTTAAAATATCTCAAATTACTCTCAACTGCTCCATGTTTTGAATCAGAAGCTCCGTAAAACAAGCGTTTTAACCTGCTATGAGCAATAGCAGCAGCACACATAGCACAAGGCTCTAAAGTAACATAAATATCATAATTGCTTAAATTTTTGGAAGATATAATTTTGCACGCTTCATTAATTGCGATCATTTCAGCATGATAAAGAGAGTTGTTTTTTTTTTCAGTATTATTGTAGCTGCTAACTATAATTTTTCGATTTTCTCTATCTACAATAATTGCTCCAACCGGCACTTCGTTTTTACTAAAAGCAATTTCCGCTTGTTTTAAAGCTTCTTGCATGAAAAAATTATCAAAATTCATCTAACAATATATTCACGATAATTTACGTGTTCTTCTACCCCATAAGGGTCTTGGTGGATTATTATTTCAGAATCAGGGAATTCTTGTAATATTTTAAGTGCAATTTCATCACTAATTTCGTGAGCGTCATAAAGAGACATATTGCCATCCATTTCCAAATGGCATTGTATAAAAGCTTTTTGAGCGGCATATCTAGTTTTCATTTCATGCATACCTTTTACGCCTCGATGCTGATTAATTATTGCAATAATTTTTTGCCTATCTTGTTCCGGTAATTCGTGATCAACTAAATTTTTAAAAGCTTTTTTGCATAAGGAATAAGAAGTATGAAATATATATAATGCAATAACTACCCCAAATAAAGGATCAACAAACCAAAAACGATCGCTTAAATTTAAAGAGATGATTACTATAACATTAGTTAGTAAATCAGTAGAATAATGTAACTTATCAGCTTTAATTATATCTGATTTAGTCTTTTTAATTACATAGGTTTGATAAAGTACTAAGATAATCGTTAAGAATATACATATATACATTATAGTAGTAACGTCTCTAATATTCTCCGGTTTAGTTTTTTCAAATAAGGATTTGATAGAGGAAAAAACGACAAAAAAAGCTGAGGCAAAGAAAAATATCGATTGGGAAAAAAGAGTTAAATCCTGCATTTTCTCATGCCCAAATCTGTGATGATAATCTGGTGGCTGCAATGCAAATCTTAAAGCTATTAAATTTATAACAGAAGATGTTATATCAAGCATTGAGTCAATCAAAGAAGCAAGTATTGACTGTGAATCAGTTACAAACCAAGCATATATTTTTACACTCAGAATAATTAATGCCGTAGTAACCGATAAATAAGATGCTGATTTTATTAATAAATTTTGACTGTTAATATCCATAAATAATATTTCTAATTCCTTTTAGGAGTTTAACAAAGAAAATATAAAATTCAATGATATACTCGTTTAATTTGAAAAATTGGCTACGTCATCCGGTAATCCTCCCTAAACACAATCGACAAAAGGAGTAGCATTTTCTAATAATAAAAAAGGATATTCTAAAAGATGACAATATCAACCACTTTCATCTGAGAGATGAAAGTTTGATTATAGCGACTAGAAGTCGCATATCAAGCTAAAGCTTA
>CAZJDC010000240.1:0-1651 GCA_964544715.1 uncultured Rickettsia sp.
CACGAAAGGGCATGACTCGCACCTAGTTTCACCTTTGCTTTCATCGCGTTCGTAACTGCGTACGCAGCAACCTTTTCACTTGCCTTAGCGTCTGGAGCTGATACTCGCGTCCAAGCTCTCTCTGCTAATATCCTATCAGCCGTATGTCTACTTTTCAAATCCTTACTCTCAGCATAAGCAATATCGTGATCCTTACAGTAATTGTCTAGTGGGTTAATACCTACATCACCTCTTTTTAAACGTTTTTCCAATTTAGTTCCTGGACCACAAAACCGATAGCCGGGTATATGAGATTCGAATGGGAGACTATTAATTAATTTGTTTAGCAGACCACCTCCTCGCTTGAAGTCTAAGACCATACTGATAAACAGTTTTTACTTACTATCTAATTTATTCACCCTATCCCAAAAATCATCCTTATCATCATCTTCAGTCGATTTAGATTCTTTTAATTTTCTTATTTCAGATCTTAAATTAGTTAACTCCTTAGCCATCAAATTAATCACATCTGATAATGGCTTACCAGTTTTATCTCCCGATCTCGCACGTGATGTTGGCGAAGGGTAGAATACATTGAGCTTTTCATCTATTCTAGACATTTCTGAAGCTATTCTGTTTTTAAAAGCAGTAAACTGTCTATTAATTACAGGTGAATTATCATTATCACTCATATCAACAACTAGTTTTATATTAAATTTTTTAAAATCAATAACGTTATTCTCATCTGGCTTTATAAAACCTGTTAGTAAATCCTTAATTATAACATTAACTAAGGTTGTATTATTACTTCGTACAGCTTGATCTACATACTCCTTATTTGCAGCATCATGTGTTTCTATAGGTTTTTTAACGTTCCGTAGGTATACATTATTTATATTTATTTCATTCTTATAATTGATAAAAATATACTTTCCTAATAATAAATTAACTTGTTTCAGATTAACTGGCGATTCATCATTTTCAGCACCATTTATAATAACCTTATAATTTTTTAAATTTACTTCACCTTTTTCTAGTTTTATAAACGATTGGAGTTTCCCACTAATGATATTATCAAAGTTTAGAATCTCCTTATCAAAGTATAATTTGTTAATTGCATGAAAACTATTTGTTGGAATATTTTCAATCTTGAAGTTATTTAGCTTATAGTTTTTACAATCAATCTCATCAACACCGAATACTAGACATTTATCATTTATTTGTTGAGTCGTATATTTTTCAGTAAACTGTTTTGTAACTGCATCGGTCGATTCCTCCGGCTCAGCAATATTTGTAATTTTAAATTTTTTTGCATTAAAATGACCATTTTCATGTTCTAAACAATGAGATTTCAGGTATCTTAATGTAATAGCGTCATATTCACTGATAGGGTTAGATACATTCGTTATTCTACTATTCCTACAGTTAATTGTATTTGTTACAATATTAAATGTGACACAATTTTCCAAACCCTTGTTAATCCTATTTTTTAAATATTGTTTGTTTACCGCATCAGTATCCAATTCTGGATCGGCCACATCAGTCAACTTCCTTTTTCTTAAGTTAACTTCATTTTTTTCTAAAATGAGACAATTTGATTTAACATAATCCACATTCACAGCATCATTGGAATCTATTGCTAGACCAATATTTGTAGTCAGAGCGGGGGGGG
>CAZJDC010000241.1:0-1604 GCA_964544715.1 uncultured Rickettsia sp.
CTATACTGTCTATCAAAACAATTGACGTTGCTTAATTGTATAATGCTCCTACACCAATGTCCATTACTAGTTAACGCATCTAGTAAATTCATAATTGCATCCGAACATTTTGGAAAAAGCTGATATCACTCACTCCTAAACTGTTGAATCCGAGTTTGTAGCTCTTGCATATCGTCATAGTTGTATTAATGATAATATCAACTACATACCAATATTTGCTTAATGCAAGTTTTGTATTGGGATGAATTTTATCTCGATATATAATGGTAATTTGTCCAAAGTCCAATGGTATGGAATTCATAAATATAAACCAAAACTGTTAGCAGAATATAAATTTTTTCTAATATCCGCATTTGTTTGTGGTGTAATTTTTGCTTTATGGCGACTATATCTATACTTTTTTACTTTTAGCTATTAAGAAGCAATGAGAGGAGTCTCGTTACTTCGATCTCTTGGTTGTTACGTCTAGGTATAGGCATGATGGCTGTTGCATATATAAAAAGTAGTATTGTCTTAAAACGAACAACAGAGTAGAAAAGAATTATTTTTATGCTATTATTTGCTGTTTTTTCATTTTAGGTAGTTAAATTATCTTACTAATCAACCACTTTCATCTCTCAGATAAAAGTTTGATTCTAGCGACTAGAAGTCGCATATCAAGCTAAAGCTTATTCGAGTCTTATGTGAGAAATTATGTCTGATTCATGTGCATCAGTATGCTTATTAATATATTCAAATTATATCATCAGTCACATTACCACCAGTAGCACTAAAGTAACCCCGTGCCCCCAAATGTCTACCCCAGTACTTTTGTTTTAATATTGGCAATTCCTCTTGCATCTTCTTTGAAGATCTGCCTTTCGCTTTTTGTACAAATTCACAGATTCTTATATGAGGTGGCATATTAGCAAAAATGTGTATATGATCGCTTGATACTACTCCATTTTCTATTTTAATACCTAATGCTGTTGCTACCTGTGCAATAATTTCTCGAACCCTCTTTTTTATATCGTAAGTTAATATCTTAATATCTTAATATCTTAATATCTTAATATCTTATATCGATACTTTGTAATCCACACTATGTGATATAGTGATGCTAGTAAAACTGTATGGGATTTCCTGCTGTAATGTGTCATAAGTGCTATTTAAATAAAAACCATCTACATGCGTGCTTAAAAAGTCCTAAAAAAGCAATTTTATAGATATGGAAAAAGCAAATACATATATACTTATATTATAAATATCCTTTGTATCGTCAATAACGGTTTCAAACCACACAATAAAATTATCTTGACTTATGACTAACGTAAAATACAGCTTAGCAGCTGCCTACAAAATAATGGCATATTTGTTAATGGATGATCATACCTATACCCATTTATCAGCAAGGCCGAAAAATGCTGATTTCTATTATATTTATCCTTTTGGGCTTAGTGGTTTTGAAGAAGTAACAGGGCATAATCTCCTAAAAGTTAGTTTAGATGGGGAAATTGTAGAGGAAGAGGAATATCAATATAATAACTCACCTTACGTAAACGAGTTATTGTGACGCAAGTTTGCCAATGCATTCATGGATGCTATATTCGCTGCTACTAGCAATT
>CAZJDC010000242.1:0-1587 GCA_964544715.1 uncultured Rickettsia sp.
TTCTAATTCTGTAAAAATACTACCTTAGTTTAAAACCTGCATCTTTTAACTAATTTATAACAAAAGTACTATTATCAATATATCCGTAACCCACACTATTTATTAGCGATACAGAACCATGTTGAATACGAAACTCAAGTTAATAAAATTAGTATTCTTTATTATTTTCTGGATGCCGTGGCAAGCCACGGCATGACACCGAAGGTAATTTTCGATCCATGCAACAAAGCCCCCACGGTATGACATTGAGGACGTTCTTCGATCTACGCAACAACACCCATACGGGAATGATATCGGGGCTATACATTAGTACCATTAACAGCACCAGCGTCTCCTAAGAATGTCATATCTTTCTCTAACTGATTGCTTGTATTGCTATGCATCCCAGAATCGGATTATGTATACATTGTAAAACACTACACTTAATCTGAGAGATAGGGATTGATTAAGCAGCAAAAGAGCTGTCAGACAAGTAAGAATTTAATAAACTTTTATCTTGAGCAATTTTAATGCTTTCCTTGAAAGATTGTATAGGCGTTGTTCCATAACAGCACTTTCCAGAATGAGGTCTAGTGTTGTTATGTTTATTTAAATATTGATCTAAGTCAATCTGTAAATCCTCTAATGAGCTATAAATCTTTTTACGGAAAGCTATAGCTTAACACTTATCTTCTAAAGTTCTATGTAATCTTTCGCATATTCCATTAGTTTGAGGAGAACGTGTTTTAGTTTTAGTATGATCAATAGACTTCTTATGAAAGAAGCATTTTAGGTATAAAGGTTCTATAAGTACTTAATTTGTAGTAATAATGAGATTCGATCAAGTTAAAGAGTTAGAGGATGAAAGATTTAGTTGGTTAGCAGGAGTAAAGAAGGGAACATTTTTAAAGATGGTGGATATTTTAAGGCAAGCTGATAGTCTTAAGAAATCCAAAGGTATTCGTAAGAATAAGCTCAATCTAGAGGATCAGTTGCTTGTGACCTTGAGTATCGTAGAGAATACCATACTTATTTCCATATAGGTCAAACAATTATGGCATTAGTGAAAGTACAGCATATAAAACTATTAAATGGGTAGAAGATACACTAGTAAAACATCCAAACTGTGCTCTTCCTGGACGTAAAGTTCTAATGCAAAATGATATGGATTATGAAGTAGTATTGGTAGATGCGACCGAGAGTCCTATAGAAAGACCTTAAAAAAACAAAAGTTATATTTTTCAGGAAAAAAGCAAAGGCATACATTAAAAACCCAAAGTAGTGGTAGACAAGAAAACAAAACAAGTAATATGTACAGATTTCGCCAATGGCAGAAAGGAACGATTTCAGGTGATTTAAAGAATCTAAAATGCTTATACATCATCAAGTTAAAGTAATTACTGACAAAGTATATCAAGGTATACAGAAGATTCATAATAACTCACCTTACGCAAACGAGTTATTTTGAAGCAAGTTTGCCAATACATTCATGGATGCTATATTCGCTGCTACTAGCAATTTATATTTAATTGCAAAATGATTGGTTGCATTCACAACCTTTATAATTTCTAACATACAAAATGCTACGATAGAAGCAAATATATGGTT
>CAZJDC010000243.1:0-1553 GCA_964544715.1 uncultured Rickettsia sp.
AAATCCTGCTGAGATATATGCTCAAAGATGGCAAATTGAAACAATGTTCAAAGCTTTTAAATCAGCAGGATTCAACTGTGAAGCAACTCATATTACTAATGATTTACGATTAGATACATTGATGCAAATATTGTCTATTGCATTTTGCCTAGCCTATCACACTGGAGAAATTATAGTTTTAGATAAACCGATAGTTATCAAAAAACACGGTTATAGGCAAAATAGTATATTTCGTGTTGGATTAGATCCATTTGTTAATATCTTGTATAATATTTCTACTCAATTAGTACGTTGGATACAGTTGTTGTCCTGGATATTCCAACATCCAAAGGTGCTAAAATGAAAAATTGTCATGTAGTAAGCATGACAGATAAAAAACTTATAGATTTAGTATCATTATTAGGGTATAAACAATTATCTTTCTATTAGGGGTCATGGCTCAGTTGGTAGAGTGCTTGAATGGCATTCAAGAGGTCGGGGGTTCGAATCCCCCTGGCTCCACCATCCCAAATTTTCATTTATTTAGAGTATATTGCAAATAAAACGGGTACATCATAAAAAACAACCGAAAATATTATTAAATTACCTTAACTATAAAGCTTTATTCTAAAATTTGTGAGAATTCTGTATATATTTTGATAAAAAAGAACTTATTAGTGATATATGGTGTAAGGATGTTCGTGACTTTCTAAAGAGACACATGAAAACACTGTTTACCCTCAAAGACCTTGAAGATTCGTTATGTGGGAATTCTCGTAATTATAAAAAAAGTTTATGCCTATCAGAAAATAAAGCAAAGCAGTTAATTAAAGAACTAAAAACTAGAGAATTTATTGAGAAATATAAAGAGAAAGAAAAGAATTTGGAAGATATATGGCGTACTACAGTAACAGGAAATGCTTTTTGCCTTGTAAAATTTCTAAAACCATTGAAAAAAGAAAAATCCATGATTCTGTTAGGCTTATTACTAGAGCGTGCACAGGAAATTAACAACAGTGAAAAATTTTTATATTTTATAACCTATATAGGTCTTTTTGGTAGTCTTTCTACCGATGTTGAGCAGAGGTTAATGATATTGATCTAATTGTAGATTGGAAACTAAAATTTCCTCATGATTTAGACGAAATACAGAAACTACATGAAGAGATGGAAAAAAAAGAAGGCAAAGCTCTTAAAATGTCTTGGATTGATAGAATGTTTGCCCCTGAAGATAAAGTACGAAAATTTATAAAAATCTTACTACATAACAATTTTTCATTTTAGCACCTTTGGATGTTGGAATATCCAGGACAATCACTGTATCCAACGTACTAATTGAGTAGAAATATTATAAAAGATATTAAACCAATGTATCTAATCCAACATGAAATATACTATTTTGCCTATAACCGTGTTTTTTGATAACTATCGGTTTATCTAAAATTATAATTTCTCCAGTTTAATATGCTAGGCAAAATGCAATAGACAATATTTGCATCAATGTATCTAATCATAAATCATTATTAACTCACCTTACGCAAACGAGTTATTTTGACGCAAGTTTGCCAATGCAT